>BADC01000224.1 GCA_000333435.1 Corynebacterium-like bacterium B27
GGCCGAGCTCCGGAGCCCTACTCGTCGCGCGTCGCGTTCGCGGCCGCGCACGTCGTGGCCGACCCGCGCGGCAACAACGTGCCGGGCGCCCCGGCCGCCATCGACTGGGATGCGACGCTCGCCTTCCGCCGCGGCCTCTTCCGCTACGGGCTCGGGGTCGCCGAGGCCATGGACACCGCGCAGCGCAACATGGGGCTGGACTGGTCCGCCATCCAGGAGCTCGTCTCCCGAAGCGCCGCGCAGGCGGCCGAACTCGGCGCGCGCATCGCCTCGGGCGCCGGCACCGACCACCTGCCCGACGCCGCCACCGCCGCCCGCCCGGCCACGCTCGCCGAGGTCGAGGCCGCCTACCTCGAACAGGTCGCGTTCGTCGAGGGCACCGGCTCGCAGGTGATCGTGATGGCGTCGCGCCACCTCGCGCGCGCCGCCGCTGGTGCGGACGACTATCTCGCCGTCTACGACCGCATCCTCAGCCAGGTCTCGCGGCCCGTGGTGCTGCACTGGCTCGGCGAGGCCTTCGACCCGCAATTGCGTGGTTACTGGGGCTCGACGGATGTCGGGGCCGCCACCGAGACCTTCCTCACCCTGGTGCGGGCGCACGCCGCGAAGGTCGACGGCGTCAAGGTGTCGCTGCTGGACGCGGGCCACGAGATCGCGCTCCGGCGTGCGCTGCCCGCGGGCGTGCGCCTCTACACGGGCGACGACTTCAACTACCCGGAGCTCATCCGCGGCGACGATCAGGGCCACTCGGATGCCCTGCTCGGCGCGTTCGCGGCCATCGCGCCGGCCGCATCCGCCGCGCTCAGCGCTCTCGACGCAGGCGACCTCGACCGCTACGACGCCGAGATGGCGCCCACGCTCGAGCTGTCGCGGCACATCTTCGAGGCGCCGACGTTCTACTACAAGGTCGGCATCGCGTTCACGGCGTGGCTGACCGGGGCGCAGAGCGGGTTCCAGATGGTGGGCGGGTTGCAGTCGGCCCGCAGCCTGCCGCACCTGGCCCGGGTGTTCGAACTACTGAACGACGCGCGGCTCCTGCCCGACCCGGAGTTGGCGGCCCACCGCCTCGCCCTGCTCGCCGAGACCCTCGGGGCAACTCGGTGAGCGGCGCGCGGCAGCGGCTCTCGCTGAACCAGCGCACCACGGCGAACTGGTCGCTCCGCGAAGCGATCGACGGCACCCTGGCCGCCGGGCTCGAGTCGATCGGGCTCTGGCGGGAGCCGGTGGCCGAGGTGGGGCTCGCGACGGCCTCGGACTGGGTACGGGAATCCGGACTGCGGGTCTCGTCGCTCTGCCGGGGCGGCTTCTTCACCACGGAGGAACCGGATGCGCGGCGCAGCGCCCACGAGAACAACCTGCGCGCCATCGAGGAGGCCGCCGAGCTCGGCGCCGTCACCCTCGTGCTCGTGCCGGGCGGGCTGCCCGAGGGTTCGACCGATCTCCCCGGCGCCCGAGCGCGGGCCGCCGAGGCGATCGCCGAGCTCGCCCCCGTCGCGAAGCAGCACGGGGTGGTGCTCGGCATCGAGCCGATGAACCCCATCTTCGCCGCCGACCGCGGCGTGGTGTCGACGTTGGCGCAGGCGCTCGACATCGCCGAGGCCTTCCCGGCCGACGAGGTGGGCGTGGTGGTCGACACCTTCCACCTCTGGTGGGAGCCGGGCGTGGAGCAGCAGATCGCGCGCGCCGCCGAGCGCATCGTGAGCTACCAGATCGGCGACTGGATCACACCGCTGCCGGCCGACACGTTGCTCTCCCGCGGCATGATGGGCGACGGGCACATCGACTTCCCGGCGTTCACCCGCGCCGTGACCGCCGCCGGGTACCGGGGCGACGTCGAGGTCGAGATCTTCAACGCCGACGTCTGGGCGACGCCCGGCGCCGAGGTGCTCGCCACGATGTCCGACCGCTACCGGAGGCTCGTCGAACCCTGGCTGTGAGCCGTGCGCGGTGGAAGGCTGGACGCATGACCACCGAACCCCGGCACCCCCGCCCCTCGTTGCACGCGTTGCTCACCGACCGGCTGGGGGAGGTGGGCATCCGCAGCGCGCAGATCCTGCTGGGGCTCGCGCTCGCGGCGGTGATCGTGTTCGGGCTGGTGCAGTTGAAGCTCGTGGTCATCCCGGTGCTGATCGCGCTCATCCTCGCCGCCGCGCTGGCCCCGGTGATCGGCTGGATGCGCCGCCGCGGCCTCCCGGCGATGGTCGCCACCTGGATCACCCTGGTGGGCGGCATCGTCGTGTTCGGCGGGATCGTCACCCTCATCGTGATCGCCGTGCGCGGGCAGTGGGACGACCTGTCGAGCTCGGCGGCAGACGGCATCGACCGGATCGGCGACTTCCTGAAGTCGGGGTCGCTCCCCATCGACCAGTCGCAGCTCGACGACGCGCGCGACGCCGTCACCGGCTTCCTCACCAGCAGCCAGTTCGGCACCGGTGCGCTGGCCGGCGTCTCGGCCGCCGCCGAGGTGATCACCGGCGCGCTGCTGGCCGTGGTGGTGCTGTTCTTCTTCCTGAAGGACGGCGACCGCATCTGGGCGTTCTTCCTCCGCCCGTTCACCGGCCGGCGGCTCGAGCGCGGTCGGCGCATCGGCGCCACGGCGGTGCGGACGCTCGGCGGCTACGTGCGCGGCACGGCGATCATCGCCTTCGTCGACGCCGCCGGCATCGGCATCGGCCTCGCCATCCTGCAGGTGCCGCTGGCGCTGCCGCTCGCGGTGATCGTCTTCATCGGCGCGTTCATCCCGATCGTGGGCGCGACCGTCGCGGGCATCCTTGCCGCACTCGTCGCGCTCGTGGCCAACGGACCGGTGGTCGCGCTGATCGTGGTGGCGATCGTGATCGCGGTGAATCAGCTGGAGGGCAACTTCCTTCAGCCGGTGGTGCAGGCGCGGTCGCTGAAGCTGCACCCGCTCGTCATCCTGGTGGCGCTGACCGCAGGCACCATCCTCGGCGGGATCGTCGGCGCTGTGCTGTCGGTGCCGATCGCGGCGGTCGCCTGGGCGATCGTGAAGGCATGGAACGCACCCGGTGAGGCTGCGCCGCCGTTCGCCGAGCCCTCGCACGATGGCGATGCGGAGCCTCTGCCTGCAGCGAGCGTGCAGGCCGGGCAGGAGGCCCCTGCCGCGCCGGGCACCCCGGAGGCGGACGGGCCCGGCGCTCAGGCGGGGTAGGGCGCCGACTTCATCAGGCGCGCGAGGTGGGCCGCGTTCGCAGCCAGGGTCGCCGTGGCGGTGGCGGTCGCCTCCGGCACGGCCGGGAGCTGGTTGTAGTCCACGGTGTGCATGGCCTCGCCGTTCCAGTACGTGCCGCCCTGGGCGGGCACGGTGAAGCCCACGTCGTTGAGGCCCTGGAAGAGATCGGCGGTGATCTTGTGTGCGCCGTCCTCGTTGCCGACGACTCCGACTACGGCGACGCGCCCGAAGAGGATCGGGCGACCCTGCGCATCCGTCTCCGACAGCTCGGCGTCGAGTCGCTCGAGCACGCGTTGCGCCACACTCGACATGTGGCCCATCCAGGTGGGGGAGGTGACCACGAGGATGTCGGCGGCCCGGATGCGGTCGCGGATGCCCGGCCACGCGTCGCCGTCGCCCATGTCGCCCTCCACCCCGGGTTTCACGTCGTGATCGACCACACGGATGCTCGTTCCGCTCACACCGTGCCCGCCCAGCGCGTCGAGGATCTGAGTCGCCATCAGCTCGCTGCTCGACGCGGT
>BADC01000223.1 GCA_000333435.1 Corynebacterium-like bacterium B27
AGGCGATGGTTCGGCTGCTCGACTCCGGGCGGCGTCCGGAGTGCGTGTTCGCCGTCACCGACGTGATGGCGGTGGGAGCGATGACCGCCCTCCGCGAGCGCGGACTCCAGCCCGGGCGGGATGTGGCGGTGGCCGGGTTCGACGACATCCCCATGCTGCAGGACGTGCATCCTGAACTCACCACCGTGCGCCTCCCGCTCGCCACCATCGGGGAGCGGGCGCTTGAATCGGCCTTGGCGGGCGACGACGCCCAACCGGTGGCTTCGGTGAGCGGAACAGTCGTCCTCCGCGAGAGCACTCCCCGCCGCTGACGATCGTCGCTGGACGGATGCGCGTTTCTGTGCCACAGTTGGAAAGCGCTTTCCGCGGTAAGCGGCCAATCAACGCAGAACGACAGACAAGGAGTCGCCGTGCCGACCACCACCCTCCGCATCATCATGAACGGCGTCACCGGGCGCATGGGCTACCGCCAGCACCTGGTGCGCTCGATCCTCGCGATCCGTGACGAGGGCGGCATCCTGCTGCCGAACGGCGACCGCATCCAGGTGGAGCCCGTGCTGGTGGGCCGCAACGCCGAGAAGCTCGCCGAGCTCGCCGCGAAGCACGGTGTCGCCGAGTACACCACCGACCTCACCGCCGCCCTCGCCGACGAGAGCGCCACCATCTACTTCGACGCGCAGGTGACGAGCGCCCGCAAGGATGCGATCCTGCAGGCCATCGCCGCCGGCAAGCACATCTACACCGAGAAGCCGATCGCCAACTCGGTGGCCGACGGCCTCGAACTCGTGGCCGCAGCCGAGGCCGCCGGTGTCGTGAACGGCGTCGTGCACGACAAGCTCTTCCTGCCCGGCCTCCTGAAGCTGAAGCGCCTGGTGGACTCCGGCTTCTTCGGCCGCATCCTCTCCGTGCGCGGCGAGTTCGGCTACTGGGTGTTCGAGGGTGACTTCCTGCCCGCCCAGCGCCCGAGCTGGAACTACCGCAAAGAAGACGGTGGCGGCATGACCCTCGACATGTACTGCCACTGGAACTACGTGCTCGAGAACCTCTTCGGCCGGGTCGAGGCCGTGTCGAGCAAGGCCGTCACGCACATCCACGAGCGCTGGGACGAGCAGGGCAACCGCTACGAGGCCACCGCCGACGACGCCGCCTACGGCATCTTCGAGCTCGACGGCGACATCATCGCGCAGATCAACTCCAGCTGGGCGGTGCGGGTCGACCGCGGCGAGCTGGTCGAATTCCAGGTCGACGGCACGCTCGGCTCGGCCGTGGCCGGCCTCTTCGGCTGCCGGGTTCAGCCGCGCGTCAACACGCCCAAGCCGGTCTGGAACCCCGACCTCCCCACCGACCAGGACTTCCGCAGCCAGTGGACGCAGATCCCCGACAACGAGGAGTTCAGCAACGGCTTCCGCGCCCAGTGGGAGCAGTTCCTGCAAGACGTGTTCGCCGGCCGCCCGCACGCCTACGACCTCGCCGCG
>BADC01000222.1 GCA_000333435.1 Corynebacterium-like bacterium B27
GCCGACGCGGCGATCGAGGACGACTTCGATCCGTTCGCCGCCGTGCACCTCATGTTCGACACCGACGGCACCGCCGAGATCGTCGACGGCACCGTCGTCGTGCGCGGCGCCACCCGCCTGCTCGCGGTGCTGTCGACGGCCACCCGCGCCGAGTCGTGGTGGAACGCGGGCGAACCCGGGGCCGGAGACATCCGCGACTCGCGGGCCGCCATCGAGACGCGGGCGCAGGAGCGCGCGGCCGCCGCCCTCGCGCGCGGTGCGGATGCCCTGCTCGCGCGACACCTCGACGACGTCGAGACACTCGCCGGCCGCACGCGCATCACGATCGGCAGCCGGAGGGCCGGGTCGTGGGACGTCGCGGCCGAGGTGCTCCGCGGTGACGACGAGGCCCTGCGCGCCACCGTCATGGCCGCATTCGGGCGCTACCTGCTCATCGCTTCCTCACGCGCCGGCAGTCCCCCCGCCAACCTCCAGGGCATCTGGAACGACCAGCTGCGCCCCGCCTGGTCGTCGAACTACACCATCAACATCAACACCCAGATGAACTACTGGCCCGCCGACGTCACCGGACTACCCGAGTGCTTCGCTCCCCTCCCCGAACTCCTCACGAAGCTCACGGTCACCGGCGGTGCGGTCGCGCGCCGGCTCTACGGTGCCCGCGGCTGGGTGGCCCACCACAACACCGACCCCTGGGGCTGGGCGCTCCCGGTCGGCAACGGTCACGGCAATCCCAGCTGGGCCATCTGGATGATGGGCGGCGTCTGGCTCACGCACAACGCCTGGGATCACTACGCCTTCACCGCCGACCCCACTTACCTCCGCGACACCCTCTGGCCCCTCCTTCGCGGCGCCGCCGAGTTCTGCCTCGACTGGGTGCAGGATGCTCCGGACGGCCGGCTGCGCACCCTGCCCTCGACCTCGCCCGAGAACCTCTTCCTGGGCCACGACGGGTCGCCGGAGTCGCTGAGCGAGTCGGTGACGATGGACGTGTTCCTCATCCGCAGCCTGTTCCGGCGCACCCGCCGCGCCATCGCGCTGCTCAGGGCCGAGACAGAGACCGCGGCCGAGACCGCGGCCGCGGCCGACCTCGCCGCGCTCGACCGCGAGCTCGCCGACGCCCTCGACCACCTCCCCGAGCCCGGCGTCACCGCCGACGGCCGCCTGCGCGAATGGCACCACGACGAGACCGAGCACGACCCGCTGCACAGCCGCCTCTCCCCCGCCGTCG
>BADC01000221.1 GCA_000333435.1 Corynebacterium-like bacterium B27
ACCACCCGCGGCGCGTGCCGCCCATCGAAAGGAACACCATGCTCGAACCGGTCTTCACCCCCGCCGCCCCGCCCACGGCCGGCCCCTACTCGCCCGGCATCGTGCACGGCGACCTGCTCTTCCTCGCCGGGCAGGGGCCGTTCGACGCCGCCGGCAACCGGGTAGGCAACACCTTCGCCGACCAGGTGCGCCAGACCTTCAGCAACCTGCAGGCGGTGGCCGAGGCGGCCGGCGGCACCCTGCACGATGCGGTGCGCATCGGCGTCTACCTGAAAGACCTGGCCGACTTCGCGGTGCTGAACGAGGTGTCGAAGGAGTTCCTCACGGAGCCCTACCCGGCGCGCACGACCATCCGCGTGGGCCTCAGCGGCTTCGACATCGAGATCGACGCCGTCGTGGCCCTGCCGGCCGACCGCTCGTAGCCTGCGGCCCCGGACAACTCCAAACGAGGAGCAGACCGCGGCGCTCAGCGGCGCCACTGCCCGTGAGGTTTGGAGTTGTCCGCGCACGAGCCCCCTGCCCGCAGCCGGTCAGGGCCGCCACGGGAGGGGCGCGCCGCCGTACTTCGCGGCGCGCACGTCGCCCGAGCGGGCGTGCCCCTCGAACTTCTCCACCCGCGCGGCCCGCCCGCAGAGCTCGCCGAGGAAGGCGGAGGACGCCGGGTCGACGACCTCCTGGTAGGTCACCGTCTTGAGGTACTTGCCCACCCAGAGGCCGCCGGTGTACCGCGCGGCACCGCGCGTGGGCAGCACGTGGTTGGTGCCGATGACCTTGTCGCCGTAGGAGACGCAGGTGCCCTCGCCGAGGAAGAGGGCGCCGTAGTCGTGCATCCGCTCGAGGGCCAGGCGTGGCCGGGCGGTGAGGATCTGCACGTGCTCGAAGGCGTACTCGTCGGCCAGGGCGAAGGCGTCGTCGAGCGAGTCGACCACGTGCACCGCGCCCCAGTCGCGCCAGGCCGGTTCGGCGTAGTCGCGGGTGGGCATGGTGGGCAGCAGCTCGTCGATGTGCGTCAGCACGGCGCGCGCGAGTTCGTCGCTCGTCGTGATGAGCACGGCGGGNGAGTCGGGGCCGTGCTCGGCCTGCGAGAGCAGGTCGACGGCCACGATGAAGGGATCGGCGGTCTCGTCGGCGACGACGAGCACCTCCGTGGGTCCGGCGAAGAAGTCGATGCCCACCTCGCCGAAACAGTGGCGCTTCGC
>BADC01000220.1 GCA_000333435.1 Corynebacterium-like bacterium B27
GCCTGACGCCGCCGACCGCCACCAACGTCGTCGCCCAGCTCGGGCACGGGTCGGCGCGGTTCGCCGTGGCGGGGGCGCAGGCGCATCCGCTCGACGCCGCGACCGCCGACGCCCTGGAGCGCGAACTCGAGCGAGCGCTCGATGCGGGGTGCGCCGGGCTCAGCCTCGGCCTGATGTACGCGCCGGGTGAGGGCGCCGACCACGCGGAGCTGGCCCGGGTCGGGCGGGTCGCCGCCCGGCGCGGCGTGCTCCTGTCGGCGCACCTGCGCGACTACTCGGGCGAGCGGCTCGCCGAGTCGGTCGAGGAGGTGCTGCGGGTGGCCGAGGAGACCGGCGCACGGGTGCAGATCTCGCACCTGCGCCGCACCGGTCAAGGCGGGGACTTCGCGGCGGTGCTCGAGCGGATCGAGCGGGCTCGTGCATCCGTCGACGTCGAAGCGGATGCGTATCCGTACGTCTCGGGGCACACCAATCTCGTCCAGCTGCTGCCGACCGAGGTGCGCGGGCTCGGGCCGGCCGCCATCACCGAGCTCTGCCGGAGTGCGCCGGAGCAGGTCGCCCGCCTTCTGCGCGAAGCCGGGTACCGGCCCGATCAGCTCGTGATCATGAAGGCGCCGCAGACCCCGGAGCACTCCGGGCTGGGTGTCGAGCAGGTCTCAGCCGACCCCTGGCTGTGGCTGGTGGCGCTGCTGGTCGCCAACGAGAGCAACGTCGACGTCGCCGTCGAGAGCGGGCGCTGGGCCGACGTGCAGCTCGCCCTGGCGACCCCGTGGGTGAGCATCGCCTCCGACGGCGCGGCGCTCTCGGCGGGGCACCGGGCATCCGTGCCGCATCCGCGGTCGTGGGGCTCGTTCCCGGCGGCGTACCGCTTGCTGCGGGCCGCAGGAGTCGACACGGGCGAGGCGGTGCGCCGCATGACGGATGCCCCCGCCGCCCGGGTGGGTCGCTCCGCGCGCGTGCTGCCGGGCGCCGCCGCCGACCTCGTGGTCTTCGACGACCAGGCCTTCGCCGCTCGCGCCGACTACGCGACGCCCGCCCAGCCCGCGACCGGCATCGATCACGTGTTCGTGGCCGGCGTGCC
>BADC01000219.1 GCA_000333435.1 Corynebacterium-like bacterium B27
GAATCGCCGGGAGTCACGATGTCGACGATGTCGATGTCGTCCCGCGCGATGGTCTCGCGCCAGTCGGTGGAGATCTCGGCCCAGCCCCAGTTCTCGGCGGCCGCGGCGGTGCGCTCGGCATCCCGGCCCACCAGCACCGTCATCTCCGGGGTGGCGCCGAGTTCGAAGAAGCGCGGTGCCACGCGCCAGCCCTGGGAGTGGGCGGCTCCCATGAATCCGTAGCCCACCATCGCCACTCGCAGTGGTGCGGTTGTCGTCACGTGTCATCACTTTCTCTAGCGGGGAGGGCACCGTGCCCGGAGTCAGCGAGAGGTGAGGCCGGGATCGCCGCGGGTGAAGTCCGCGACGACCCCGGCCTCGCGCAGGTTACGACTCGAACGCGCTCGGCAGGTAGACCTCGACGTTCTCCTTCGTGACGACGGGTGCGTACAGCTGGATCTTACGCGGTACCGCCGACTCGACGAGGTCGCTCATGCCCTTGCCCTGCACGATCAGGCGCGCGAGGCTGATGCCGTCGGCCGCCTGGGTCGACGGGTAGATGACCGTGGCCTTCAGCACCGTGTTGTCGGCCTGGATGTCGCGCATCATTTTAGCAGAACGGGGCCGGCGGACCATGAAGAAATTGTCGCCGCTCGATGCGTCAAAGGCTGGGAGCACTCTGACGCCATGGTTGTGGTGGAGGTTCCAGATGGGATTGATTTCAGGTGCGGAGCACAGCAGCTGCGAGGGGGGAGCTTCACCAGCCTTGCACAGTGAAGTGGGCGGGGACGCGATTGTTCACCTTGAAACGGCAGTCGTCGAGCGGATTGGCCAAGCCTTTGGTGTCGATCA
>BADC01000218.1 GCA_000333435.1 Corynebacterium-like bacterium B27
GCAACGGCTGCTTGGGCGCCGGCGAGCCGAGCGTCGACATGCGGATGGGGACCTCCCACGAAGAGCAGCTTGCGCGGGCCCTGGGCGAGCAGATGCTCTGTCGCGAGAAAGCCACCCAACTCGTTGTCGCCCGTGATGGCCGGGTAGTCGTGCGGGCCCGGGGCTTGCCCGACGAGCACGAACGGGGTGCCGCGGTCGCGAAGCTGAAGCAGTTCGTCCGGGACGGTGCCGACGGGAGCCGCGATGATGCCGCTCACCTGCTGGCCCTCGAAGAAATTGATGTAGTCGCGCTCCCGCACGACGTCGTCGTCGCTGTTGACCACCAGGATGTGACGCCGGTGGGCAGCCGCTTCTCGCTCGGCCCCGGCGGCGAGCTCGGCGTAGACGGGATTGGCTGTGTTCGAGACGAGGAGGCCGAAGGCGCTGCTCTTGCCCCGGCGCAGGCGCCGGGCTGCGTCGTTGCCGACGTAGCCGAGTTCTGCTGCGGCCGCCAGCACGCGAGCGCGCAGGAGTTCGCTGACTCGTCCCGGCTGGGTGAACGTGTAGGAGGCGGTGGCCCGAGAGACCCCGGCGCGCTCGGCGACGTCCTTGATCGTCGCCAGCGTCGGCGATCCCGTGGAGAGGGGCGGCGAATCCTTCGGCATGGATTCCCTCCCTCGGTGAGCGGCCTCGCACGCTGCGGGACTTGTCTGCGCGCTTCCAGTACAGTAGCTTAATCGTGTCGTGAATCGATTCACAGCCGCCCTGGGCGGAGAACGGACAATGGTGACCACTCCACGCTTCTCAGCCCTCTGGGCGATCAACGCGCCTCTCGATCACGTCGAGCTGCACCGGCAACTGGCCGCCTTCGCCCACGACGGCCTCGACGGTGTCGTCTTTCATCCCCGGTTCTACCGCGGTGAGCCGGAGTATCTCAGCGACCAATATCTCGGCGCCGTCGCCCGCACCATCGAGTCCGCGGCCGCGCTCGGTCTCGAGTTCTGGATCTACGACGAGAACGGCTGGCCGAGTGGCACCGTGGGCGGCCGGATGCTCGCCGAGCACCCCGAGCTTCGTCAACGGTGGCTCGAGCTGCAGCCGGACGGCGGCGAGGGCGAGCCGGTCGTCCACCGCTTCGAGCGCGATGGTCGAGCCGCCTGCGTGGTCGAGCGCCTGGGCGACGGCGTCGACTACCTCGCCCCGAGCATCGCCGACCGATTCCTCGAATTGTGCTACGCCCGATATGCCGACGGGATGCCTCCGGCGGCCTTCGCCAAGGTCGCGGGCTTCTTCTCCGACGAGCCCGAGTTCGGCCTCGGTCACTCCCACCATGAACTCTCTCGGGAGGGCGCCATCCCCTGGACCCCCGACCTACCCCAGGCCTATGCCGCACGTCACGGCGACGACCTGATCCCGCTGCTTCCCGCCCTCTTCGGCGACCATCCCCAGGCGGCTGAGGTGCGCGAGCGCTTCTGGGAGCTGGTCACGGATCTCTTCGCCGAGCGGTACCTGGCCCGGATCGAGAGCTGGTGCTCGGCCCGCGGTGTGCGGTTCACCGCGCATGTGAAAGGGGAGGAGCATCCGCTCTTCCAGGTTCCGACGGTCGGTTCGCTCGGCACGGTGGCGCGGAGCATCGACCTCCCCGGACTCGACGCGCTGGGCCGAGACCCCGGCAACGACTTCTATCCCCGGCAGATCTCCTCGGCGGCACGGCAATTCGGTGACGGACGCTGCATGGCCGAGGCATTCGGCGGCGCCGGCTGGGGCGCCGGGCCGGCCGACCTCCAACGTGTCCTCTCGTGGCTCGGCGGCCACGGCGTGACGGATTTCATGCTGCACATCGCGCAGTTCCGGCTCGACAGTGCAGCGATCGAAGACTGGCCGCCCTCGCAGCCGACGCACCATGGGCAGGAACTCGGTCAGGCCCTGGACGAGTCCGAGGATGACGGCGTTGAGAAAGTCCATGTCTCCCTTAGGGGTGAGGTGGAGCGCGGTCGGTGCGCGGGGCGGAACGGCGCGGGCTCAGTACCGCAGGAGCAGTTCGGTGAGAACATCCGTCCCAAACCCTAGCGCCTCCAGCGGCACGCGCTCGTCGACGCCGTGGAACATCGCAGGGAAGTCGAGGGTCGGCGGCAGCTTCAGCGGGGCGAAGCCGAACCCCCGGATGCCCAGGAGGCTGAGCGCCTTGTTGTCGGTGCCGCCCGAGAGCAGGTAGGGCAGCACCTCCGCACCTGGGTCGTGCTGCTGCAGCACCGCGACCATCGTGTCGACCAGTTCGCCGTCGAACGTGGTCTCGAGTCCGATGTCGCGATGCGAGACGACGATCTCGATGTCCTCCCCCACGATGGCGCGGATCTCTTCGAGCACCGCCTCCTCGTCGCCCGGCAGCACCCGCACGTCGATCATCGCCTCGGCACGGTCGGGCACCACGTTGTGCTTGTAGCCCGCGGTGAGGCCGGTCGGGTTCGTGGTCGTGCGGAGGGTCGCCGTGATGAAGCGCGACGCGGTCCCGGTCGCCAGAGCGATCTCGTCGGGGCTCAGCAGCTCGGTGTCCCGGCCGAGCAGCTCTGCGACCCGGTCGAGCAGCTGCCGCGTGGTCGCGGTGAGGTGCATGGGCCACTCCCGTTCGCCGATCGCGGCGACCGCCTGAGCGAGCCGGGTCACCGCGTTGTCGCGGTTGATCTGCGAGCCGTGGCCGGCGGTGCCGCGCGCGACGAGCTTCAGCCAGAGCA
>BADC01000217.1 GCA_000333435.1 Corynebacterium-like bacterium B27
ACGGAGACGATGCTCCAATCGCCGTGCTGCCGGAGCGTTGCCGGAGGTTCGGAGAGGTCGAGCAGACGCAGTCGTCGACCAGGCCGCGCGAGCAGCGGCACGATCGCCTGGCCGATGCGGCCGGCAGCGCCCGTGATCACGACGATCTGTTCAGTGGACACCGTAGGAGGCCTCTCTTGCTCGACTGCGCCTTACGCTAACGGATAGTATCGCTATTTGTGAATCCATTCACAGTCGCTTCCGACTCAGAACGATCCAGGAGGATGCCATGAGCCGCATCCGCTCGGTGACGATCACGCCGATCGCCTTCGCGGACCCACCGCTCCTCAACAGCTGGGGGGTGCACGAGCCGCTCGCGCTGCGTACGATCGTCCAGCTCGAACTCGACGACGGAACGATCGGCGTGGGGGAGACGAGTGGTGAGCTTCCGCTGCTCGAGGCGATGCGGGCGGCTGCGCCGGCGCTGGTCGGCGTCCGGGTCGACGAGCCGGACGGTCTCCTGAGTGCGGTGGAGGCATCCGGAGCGAGCGCACGACTGACCGATCCGGTCGCCGCGGGCAAGCTGCTCTCGCCGTTCGAGGTCGCTGCACTCGATGCCCACGGCAAGCTCGAGGGTGTTCCGGTCGCCGAACTGCTCGGCGGGCGGGTGCGGGAGCGGGTCGATTTCACCGGCTATCTGTTCGCGAAGTGGGGTGCGCATCCTGGGCAGGCGACGGATCGCTGGGGTGAAGCGATGACGCCCGAAGGGCTCGTGGCGCAGGCCCGTGTGCTCGTCGACGAGTACGGCTTCCGTTCGCTCAAGCTGAAAGGCGGAGTGTTTCCGCCCGCGATCGAGCTCAGCATGATGCGCGCCCTGGCTGCGGCGTTCCCTGGCTTCCCACTGCGAATGGACCCGAACGGTGCCTGGTCTGTGCCGAGCACGATCGCCATCGCGGCAGAGCTCGAATCGACTCTGGATTATCTCGAGGACCCGGTGCTCGGTGTCGATGGGATGGCCGAGGTGCGGCGAGCGGTTCGCCTTCCGCTCGCGACGAACATGGTCGCCATCTCGTTCCCGACTCTGGAGGAGGCGGTCGCCGCCGACGCCATCGACATCGTGCTCGGCGACCACCACTACTGGGGCGGCCTGCGCGCCACGCGAGAACTCGGCCGCCGCTGTGGCGAGCTGGGGCTGGGAGTCGCCATGCACTCCAATTCGCATCTCGGTATCTCGCTCGCCGCGATGACGCAGGTCGCGGCCGCCATGCCCGAGCTCTCGGTGGCCTGCGACACCCATTACCCGTGGAATGCGGCCGAGGACATCGTGGAGACGAACGCGCACTTCCAGAACGGTTCGCTCGCCGTGTCCACCGCACCCGGCCTCGGGGTCGAGGTGCGCCCCGACCGACTCGAACGTCTGCACCGCCAGTACCTCGAGTCGGGGCGGACGGGTCGCGATGACACCGCCTACGCCCGGACGGTCGATCCCTCGTACGATCCCACGCTGCCGCGGTTCTGATGCACGCCGTCTTCCGCCTGTTTCCCTGGGACGTCGACGGGGATCCGGATGCGATCGCGAGACTCCTCGACGTCGGCGTCGAGAGGGTGTCGCTTGCGGCGTCGTATCACGGTGCCCGCGTGGCGACCCCGCGGCATCCGGCGCACCGCGTCGTCGAGCTTCCGACGTCAGCGATCCACGCCGAGGTGCCGTTCGGCGGCGCACCACCGCTGCCGCGAGGGATCGGGCGTTACGAACAGGTGCGCGACCGGCTCGAGGAGGCGGGGATCGTGGTCGACGTGTGGTTGGTCGTGAACCACCTGGATGGCGCTGCCCGCGATGTGCCGCGCATCAGGTCCGCGTTCGGCGATGAGCTGGGCCACGCGCCGTGTCTGGCGCAGAACGGCACGCTCGCCTTCGATCGCACCGTGCTCTCCGCGCTCTTGCCACTCGCCCGGGGGCACCAGGTGCTGCTGGAGGCGCTCGGCTGGCAGGGGCTCGGGCACGGCTCGTTGCACGACAAACTCGACGGTGCCGAGTTCACGGAGCCGGCGCGTCAAGCGCTGGCGTACTGCGTCTGCGGGCGCTGCCGCGACATCGCAGGCGCAAGCGACCGGGACGTGGCAGCGCTCCGGAGCTTCATCGACGGGGAGCGGTCCGCGGCGACCGAGCACGCGATCGAGCGACTGCGCGCAGGGCGAGCGGTGTCGCTCGCGGTGGTGCGGGATCAGGCCCTCGCTCTCGCGGCGGCGGCTGGGGTGGGCGGTGTTCTGCTCGATGACGCCGACGCCGGGGAGGGCGCGGCGGACGTCCTCGTCGACTGCTGGGGCGACCCACGTCGTGGCGTCGAGCACCTCCGGTCCTCTCGGGCACGTCACCCCGGCGCGCGCCTCATCGCGCATGTGGAGGTGCTCACCGCGGACCCGTCTCGCCTGAGTGATCACTGGACCGCCCTTGCAGAGGCCGGTGCCTCCGGCTTCCACGTCTATCACGCCGGGCTGGCGTCGGACCGTCGTCTGGCGGCGGCCCGTGCCGCGCTCGAGGGCTAGCCGCGCCGGCGCGCCCCGGGCAACGAGGTCGCCCGCACGACGAGCTCGGGAGTGAACCTCCCCTTGAGTTCCTGCTCGGTGACCAGGCCGAGCAGCAGGCGCACCGCGCTGGAACCGAGGGCGGCGGAGGGGTGCCGGATGGTCGACAGCGGCACGATGGCGAAGTCGGCGAACTCGATGTCGTCGTAGCCCACGAGGGAGAGCTCGGCGGGCACCCGCACCCCACCGCCGATCAGGCCGTGCAGCAGGCCAAGAGCGAGGAGGTCG
>BADC01000216.1 GCA_000333435.1 Corynebacterium-like bacterium B27
GTGGCCGAGCTGATGCTGAGCCCGGCGGCGGCCGACTTTCTCCGCCCTGCCAGGGGAGAGGTGTCCCCGCCTGCAGTCGCAGTCGGCCGCGCATCGGATCGTCTGCTCGATGCCGTCATCCGCATGCTGAGATTGTTGGACAGCCCGCGCGACATCCCCGTGCTGGCGCCGCTCGTGGAGCGGGAGATCCTCTGGCTGGTGATGTCAGGCGAGCAGGGCGCGACCGTACGGCAGCTGGGCCTCGCCGACAGCAACGTGAGTCGCGTGCGCCACGTCGTGCGCTGGATGCGCGACCACTTCACCGAGTCCTTGCGCGTCGAGGAACTGGCGCAGCTCGCGCGAATGAGCCCGTCGGCCTTCCACCGGGCGTTTCACGCGGTGACGGCGATGAGCCCGATCCAGTACCAGAAGAGCATCCGGTTGCAGGAGGCGCGCTTGCGGCTGCTGGCGAGCCCGGGCGATGTCGCCGGCACGGCGTACGCGGTCGGCTACGAGAGCGCCTCGCAGTTCAGCCGGGAGTACCGGCGGGCGTTCGGCCTCCCGCCGAGCCAGGACACCGCGGCGCTGCGGTGACTCGGTGACTCAGTGCGTGGTCGCGGGCATCCGACCTGCCACCCGCAGGAGGTCGAGCTTGCTCGCATCCTCGCTGCCCGGCACCGCCGAGTAGACCACGATGCGCAGGTCGTGCCCCGGCACGGTGAGCACGTCGCAGTCGACCGCGATGGGGCCCGCCGGCGTGCCGAGGATCGTCTTGCGGGTGGAGCGATGCTCGGCGATGTGCGCCGACTCCCACAGGGCCGCGAAGCGCGGCGACTCGGCGCGCAGCCGGGCCACGAGCGTCGCGAGACCGCGGTCGCCGGGGTATCGCCGCGCGGCGGTGCGGAGGTCGGCCGCGAGGTCGGCGTCGAACTCGACGGAGTGCCGGTCGTCGAACTCGACCTGGTGGATGCCCAGCACGAACTGCTGCCACGGGATGTTGCGCTCGAGCGCGGAGAGTTTCGCCGGATCGCCGAACAGAGTGATCCAGAGCTGATTCACGAGCAGGGTGTCCCAGGCCGCCGAGTGCACCGAGACGGGTGTGTCGCCCAGCCGATCGACAATGCGCTGCACTCCCGGGGCGATGTGCCGCGGCACCTGGTCGCGGGACGGCGGTGCCGCATCCGCCACCCGGAAGAGGTGGTCGCGCTCGTCGTCGGTGAGCCGCAGCGCCCGGGCCAGCGCACTCAGCATCTGGGGTGACGGATGCTGGGCGCGACCCTGCTCGAGCCGCACGACGTAGTCGACGCTGATGCCGGCCAGCATCGCGAGCTCTTCCCGGCGCAGGCCGGGCGTGCGGCGGGCCGGGCCGCCGGGCAGCCCCGCCTCTTCGGGGCGCACGCGATCGCGCCAGCTGCGCAGCAGGGTCGCCAATTCGGTCACCAGTCCATTGTGCGCCCGCCTGCCGTCGGGCCGGGTGGTACCGGCAGTACCTGTCGGCGGCCACCGGCCGGGGCCGAAGCTCGATGCATGACAACGACACTCATCAGGGGCGCCCAGCCGCTCCCT
>BADC01000215.1 GCA_000333435.1 Corynebacterium-like bacterium B27
ACGCGACCCGGCCCCCGTCGATCGTGTCCGGTCGGCCAGTGCCGCCTCAGCCGGCCCCACCTCAGCCGGCGCTGTCGCCGCCCGTGCGCTGGTTTCTGGCGGGCGGCAAGGCGATCACCTGGTGCGCCGGGTTGCTCGCGGCGATCAGCGCGCTCGTGCTCTTCGTGCCGAACGCGGTGAACACCGTCTTCTGGCGCCCGGTGGAGTACGGGCTGTTGGAGCGCATCCACGCGGGCGATTCCAGCGATTTCGTCACGAGCCTGCTCGGTCAGCCGGCACTCGTGCAGGCGTTCGCCGGAACGGGGCTCACCCAGGCGACCTACCTGCGGCGCGATCACGTGGTGATGACTGTGGCCGACGAAGCCGGGCGCGTCGTGCTCTACTCGGTGCTGTCCTGCGACCCCGCGTTCGCGCCCGCCTTCACGACGCCCATCCGCAGCTCGGTGCAGCTGCAGGCGCGCCCGCTCGCCGAGGCGGAGTCGGCATTCGACGGCGGAGCGCGCGCGGAACTGAACGACCGCGCAGCGTTCGCCCTGCCGCCGATCAGTGTGTCGAGCGTCGACCAGCTCGTGGAGGTCGGCATCCAGTCGGGCAGCAATGCCGCGCGGGCGCAGTCGTGGTTCGTCGGCATCAACGGGGCGTGCGCCGACACCGCTCCGCCACCCGCACATTCTGACCGCCCGTCGCGGTCTGGTCAGCGAGCTGCGAGGCGCAGCATCTCTTGCGCTTGCAGCAGTACGCTCGCGCGGTCGTCCGTGAGCGTGAAACCGTCCTCACCGAAGACATCGAATGTGAGATCGACGATCTCCTGCGGATCGGTGATCTCGAGATGCCGGATCAGCATCACGATGTCGGCATGATCCTTCGCGCGGCCCGCTGCCATCTTCATCGCCAGGAGGAATCGCGGCGAGGCGAGCCGCACGTGCATGCCGCCGAGCTCGATCACCTGGGCATCCGTGTCGTCATGCTCGAGGCTCATGAACGAGAAGGCGCTCTGGTTGATCCAATGCTCCGGCAGATTCTTCTCGATGGCCATCGCCGCCGCCTCCTCGCGCACGACGTCGAACGGCCGGAAGAGGCCGTCGACATCCTCGGTCGCTCGGCGGGAGCCCAGACCGATGGCCATGGCTGTGCCGCCGATGATGTACGCATCGACGGATGCGCCTCGACGCTCGAGTCGGTCACCCAGTTCCGTGAGCAGGGCGCTGATTTGGTCTGGGCTGAGGAGACGCGGAGCTGTCACCGCGTCATCAGGTCCTTCTCGCGCATCAGGATTCGTCGTGAGAGGAAGGCCGGTTCGGAGGAGCGCCTGACGAATTCGACATACTCGGGCGAGTACTCGTCGAAACCGCTCGGAATCCACTCGTCGTCGAGCGGCGGCTTGCGGGTCCACCGAGGCGCTTCGACACCGCGCCGTGATGCTTCCCAGGCGACCGCCGTGGCCAACAGCGTGTCCCACCGCTGATCGCTCAGCGTCGCGGGCTTCTTCAGGAAGTCAGCGACCTCGTTGTCATTCTCCGCCTGACGGAAGTGGTCGATCGCCTGGATCGTGAGGCGCAGGGCGGCATCCGGGTCCCCGGTTGCGAGTTCGTGATCGATCGCTCGGGCTGCCGACCTGGCGCTGAGGAGGTTGCGTGCAGCCATCGTGCTCGGAGTGGACACGACGCTGAGCCTTTCGCCCATGACGTCCAGCGCGCGTCGGAGGGAGGCGACCTTGATCGTGCCGGCACGCTCGGATTGCTCGAGTTGGGACACGGCGCCCGCGGTCACCCCGAGTCGAGCCGCCAGGTCGTAGATCGACAGTCCCAGCCGGGTTCGAGCGTCACGAATCAGGTCGGTCACGCTGCCTCCTCTGTATAGGTATAACTCTACTCCATGGCGATGGCGTGACGAGTAGGCTCGACGCCTTCGAGGCGCCTGCGACTCCAGCTGCGGATTCCCGATCGTCAGCGAGGGCGTGCCGGTGGGGCTCGGCGACCACGGCATCCACGTCGGGCGACACTCCCCGCCGGGCCTGCGCGTTCGACGAGAGCCAACTCCGCAGCGGCCCCGCCTCTCCCTCGGCTGAACTCGCGTCCTCCCGGCACCACCCCCGCAGCCGAAGACGCGGTGTGCGACGGTCGGGCTACGGGGCGCAGGGGCCGAGGGTGGCCGTGACGTCGATGTAGCGGGGGCGGTAGTTGGCGACGTCGGCGTAGACGTCGGCGGTGTCGAAGCTGTTCACGTTGTAGGTGATCGTGATGGTGCGACCGTGCGTGAACTGCGGATGCGCCTTCGCGTTGTACGTGAACACGTTGCCGCCGGTCTCGGGGGTCGTGTAGAGCAGGGTCTTGTGGCCGAACGGGCCCTTCGGCGAGAGCGCGGCGTAGCCGACGATCTTCGCGCTCAGTGCCTCGGTGGCGTCGCCCGTCACGAGCAGGTACGCGCCGTGCACCTTCTGCACGCTGAACTCGTTCGAGACGCCCTCGAGCACGCGCGTCGATGCGGTGGGATCGGCGACCCAGGAGCTGCCCGCGAGGTAACGCCAGGCCGACGGATCGGTCAGCTGGCCCGACGGCACCCGCGCGAGGTGTGCCCACTTCTGCGACTGCTGGTCCTCGACGCCGTAGACGTAGGTGTACCCGCCGTCCTCGAGGATCGCCGAACCCCAGTGGATGCCCGACTCCGGCAACTCCGTCGTTCCGGTGAGCGTCATGGTCGCGAGGTCGAACGACGCGATCGCGCTGCCCGCGAACGCGAAATCGAACACACCCGTTCCCGTCTTCTCGAACTCGAGCAGCAGCACCCGCAACGACCCGCCCTCGACCGTGGCGTCGCCGAACCAGTACCAGTTCTGCGCCTCGTCGCCGCCGGGCACGGTCACGAGGGAGGCCGGCGCATCCGTCGTCCCGCCCGTGTAGGTGGTGAGGGCGCCGTCGTCCTCGACGATGATCGAGTTGTGCACGAAGGGGGAGTCGGCCGGGCGTGAGTGGTCGGGGTTGACCTCGCCGAGGAAGGTGTCGGAGTAGATCCACGCGGTGCGGCCGTCGGGGAGCGGCACGCTGTAGGAGGAGTCGGCGCCGGTCCAGCGGCCGGCCGTGTCGCCGTAGTCGTTGAAGAGCGTGGTCAGCTCGGTGTTCGTCGTGGCGGTGGGCTGGATGCAGGGGAGGGCCGGATGCGCGGGCGCCGCGCTCGCCGCGCTGGCCGTCACCGGGGCGCCCGTCGCGGCCAGGGCGAGCGCCGTCACCGCCGCCGCCATCGTCGTGAACCCGATCCGTCGACCTCGTCGTCGCATGCTCATCAGCGGGAAATCCTCTCGCGATCGGCAGACACCGCGGCCTCGACAGCTCTGTCTGCGCCTGTTAACGTTATCAAGCCGGAACGGTAGCACCTACCGCGACATCGCGCCAGTGTTCACCCGACCCGACGGCACGCAGGTTGTACCGTGGATCAGCGGCCTGCTCTCGAAGGGATGACACGTGAAGCGCTCCGAATCGCGACCGCCCACGGTCAAGGAGGTCGCGGCCCGTGCGGGAGTGAGTCCGATGACGGTGTCGCGCACACTCGGCGGGGGTCTGAACGTGCGGCCCGAGATCCAGCAGCGGGTGCTGGCGGCCGTCGAAGAGCTCGGCTACCGCCGCAACGAGAACGCCCGCAGCCTGCGACCCGGGCAGCCGAGCGGGCTGATCGGTGTGGCCATCACGAACCTCGCCAACCCGTACTACGGCAACTTCGCGCTGGGTGTGGAGGAGATCGCCGCTGAGCACGGCCGGCGCATCCTGCTCGGCAACACCGGTGAGGCGATCGACCGGGAACGGCAGCTCGTCGCCGACTTCGTGGGCCGGCAGGTGGAGGGGCTCGTGCTCGTGCCCTCGGGCGGCGCCTACGACCACCTCAGCCGCGAGCGCCTCGGCGACGCGCCGCTCGTGCTCGCCTCGCGCCGGGTCGACGGTCTGCACGCCGATGTCGTGGTGCTCGACGACGTCGGCGGCGCCTACAACGGCACCATGAAGCTGCTGCGCGAGGGGCACACTCGCATCGCCTACCTCGGTAACGTGCTCTCGGTGATCACGGGGCAGCGACGGTTCGACGGGTTCCAGCGCGCGCTCGACGAGAAGGGTGTGGCCCTGGCTCCTGAGCTGATCCGGCGCAGCCAGCAGGATGTCGAATCGGCCCGCATCGCGACCGAGGAGCTCTTCGACCTCGCCGACCCGCCCACCGCGATCTTCTGCGCCAACAACCGCAACACGATCGGTGCGCTGCAGGAGATCGGGCGGCGTGCGGCCGCCGGGCGGAGCGAGTTCCCGAGCATCGTGAGCTTCGACGACTTCGAGCTCGCCGAGCTGATGCCGGTGCCGGTGACGGTGCTGCACCACGACGCGCGCGAGTTGGGGCGCGTGGCGGGGCGGTTGTTGTTCGAGCGGCTGGACGGCGACACGGGGCCTGCCCGCACCATCGAGTTGCCCGTGTCGCTGCGCGTCGCGCGCTCCTGAACGACGGCTCGCGGATGCCCGGGTTGCGGTGATGGTCGCGATGCGGTTATGGTAACGATACCAAGACGCGGGCGGGCTGCTGGTATCGCTCGCTGAGGGCCAGCCCGCCCCGCCCCACCGCCCCACATCAGAGAGGATGCGCCGATGACCGAGCTGTGCATCGACTTCGGCGGATCGGCGATCAAGCTCGGCGTCTGTGACGACGGCCGCGTCCTGGCGCGCTCTGAGCTGCCGGTGCAGGGCACCCCCGACGACCTCGACCGCGCCGCCGCCGAACTCCGCCGCCTGGTGGGCACGCTCGCAGCGCCCACCGACGCATCCCTAGCGTGGGGCGGCGCATCCGTCGTCGCGATCGCCGTGCCGG
Organism: Corynebacterium-like bacterium B27; assembly: GCA_000333435.1. GTDB lineage: Bacteria > Actinomycetota > Actinomycetes > Actinomycetales > Microbacteriaceae > Herbiconiux. The sequence goes on from BADC01000215.1 coordinate 4,837, forward strand.
GCGTGGTCGACCGGCAGCGGGCGGCGCTCGTCGCCGCCCACGACAAGTACGGGTACCTCGCGGGGCGCGACCTCGACGCGTGGGCCCGCGAGACGTTCGGGCTGCCGGCGGTGGTCGAGAACGACGCCCGCGCCGCCTTGCTCGGCGAGGCACGTTACGGCGTCGCCCGCGGCGCACAGAACGCGGTGATCGCCGTGTTCGGCACGGGCATCGGCACCGCCGCCCTGCTCGACGGCCGGCTGCTGCACGGCAGCCACGATCACGCCGGCATCCTCGGCGGCCACGTCACCGTCGACCTCGACGGCCCGGTCTGCAACTGCGGCAACGTCGGCTGCGCCGAGGCGATCGCCAGCACCTGGGCCCTCGAGCGCTCTCTCGCCGCCATCGAACGCCGAGGGGCGGCAACCGGGCCGGACACCGCGGACAACTCCAAACGAAATGGCGAGCTCGGCGCTATTGCTGCCGCTCAGCACGACGATTGGAGAACTCCGCGCGATCGCACTGGGAGGGGCGACGGCACGGGGGCCGGCACCCGCAGGGCGACGCTGCGCGCCCGGATCGACGCGGGGCAAGCGGTCGGCATCGCCGACATCGTCGAGACGCTCGAGCACCCCGACTCCCGCGCGCTGCTCGACCTCTACCTCCGCGCCTGGAGCGCCGCCATCGTCGGCCTCTGCCACGCCTACGACCCCGACGTCGTCATCGTGTCGGGCGGCGTGATGCGCTCGGCGCAGCTGATCCTTCCCGCCCTGACCGAACAGGTGCACGCGCACCTCTGGTCGTCGTCGTTCCGGCCGCCGCTCGTGGTGCCCGAGCACCCCGACAGCTCCGTCGTGCTCGGGCTCTCCGCGCTGGCGCACCCGACCGACGACGCCGCAACCGAAAGGCCCCGCACCCGATGAGTTCCCGCCCGTCGAGCTACGACAAACAGCCCACCATCCCGCTCCCCGACGGCGCCACCGTGCTCCGCGGCGGCGCGGCCTGGGCCGCGGTCGACACTGCCGCCCGCGAGCGCAGCGGTGGCCGCGCGCCCGTCATCGCGATCGACACCTACCCCGGCGTCGACCTCCCCGCCTTCACGAAGGCCGTCGCCGCCGCGCTGCCCGACTACGACATCGTCGACATCGAGGATGCCGCGGCGCTTCCCATCGAGACCATCGACCGCCTCATCGCGCCCAACCTCACCGACGACCGCGTCTTCGGCGTGGGAGCCACCTCACCCTTGCTGCGTTCTACGACGCCGAGCGGCTCGCCACGATGCGGCGGCGCCTGACCGGCGGCGACCGAGCACGGGACGCCGACGCCCGGCCCACCGCCGTGATCGGCTGGGGCGCCGAGCTCGCCGTCCCGAACGCCGACGCCCTCGTGCTCGTCGACCTCGCGCGCTGGGAACTGCAGCTCCGCCTCCGTGCCGGCGCCACCAACTGGCGCACGCCGAACTCCGCCGAGGAGCCGCTGCGCAAGTACAAGCGCGGCTTCTTCGTGGAGTGGCGCATCGCCGACCGCCACAAGCGCCGCTTCTTCGACCACGTCGACTTCGTGGTCGACGGCGCCGCGCGCGACGCGACCGGCGGCATGGTGACGGGCGACGCCTTCCGGGGCGCGCTCGAACACGCCACCACCGGCCCGATGCGCGTCGTGCCGTTCTTCGACCCCGGCGTCTGGGGCGGCCACTGGATGCAGGACCGCCTCGACCTCGAACCCGCCGCCAACAACTACGCCTGGTGCTTCGACTGCGTGCCCGAGGAGAATTCGCTGCTGCTCGAGGGCCCCACCCCGGAGGGGGAGCGCGCCGTGGTCGAGATCCCCGCCATCGATCTCGTGCTGCACCAGCCGCGCGAACTCCTCGGCGCCAAGACCTTCGCGCGGTTCGGGGCGGAGTTCCCCATCCGCTTCGACTTCCTCGACACCATGGGCGGCGGCAACCTCTCGCTCCAGGTGCACCCGCTCACCGACTACATCCAGCAGACCTTCGGCATGCATTACACGCAGGACGAGAGCTACTACCTGCTCGACGCCGACGACGACGCGGTGGTCTACCTCGGCATCAAGGAGGGGACCGACCCGGCCGAGATGATGGCGGCGCTCCGGGCAGCGACGGATGGGGAGCATCCGTTCGACGCCGACCGCTTCGTCAACTCCTACCCGGCCAAGAAGCACGACCACTTCGCCATCCCCGCCGGCACCGTGCACGCGTCCGGCGCGAACTCGATGGTGCTCGAGATTTCGGCGACGCCGTTCATCTTCACCTTCAAGCTCTGGGACTGGGGACGCCTCGGCCTCGACGGTGTTCCGCGCCCGGTGCACCTCGAGCACGGCGGCAACAACATCCAGTGGGACCGCACCACCCGATGGGTGGCCGAGAACCTGCTCGACCAGGTCGAGACGCTCGAGGAACACCCGAACGGCGACCGCGAGGAGCGCACGGGCCTGCACGAGCTCGAGTTCATCGAGGTGCGCCGCAACTGGTTC
>BADC01000214.1 GCA_000333435.1 Corynebacterium-like bacterium B27
TCCGGTCAGTCGGCGACGCTCTACCTCAGCCACGCTCGGTCATCGCCCCCGACTTCCACTGGAAGCAGACCGACCGGTGGATCGTGTTCCCGTGGTCGGCGCATCCGCCGGTGAGTGCCGAGGGGCAGAGCGAGGCGTGAGCATCCACCTGGTCGGCGGCGGCTGGCCGCTGGCCGACGACGGCGCCGTGTACCGCCCGTTCTTCCGCGAGGTCGAGGCGCACGCCGAGGCCGCGGGCGCGCTCGAGGGTGCGCGGCTCGTGATCGTGCTGGTGCGGGACGGCGACGGTGCCGAGAAGTACGCCGAACTCGTCGCCGCGTTCGAGCAACTCGCCAAGATCGCTCCGGTGCCCGTGCTCGCCGTCGAGGGCGTGCCGATCGAGCCCGCGGCGTTCGCCGATGCCGACGGCATCGTGGTGTGGGGCGGCTTGACGCCGGCCTACCGGCGGTCGCTCGAGCCGTCCTTCGGAGAGGTGCGGCGGCTGGTCGCCTCCGGCGTGCCCTATCTCGGGTTCTCGGCGGGTGCCGCGATCGCCGCCGAGACCGCGATCGTCGGCGGCTGGAAGATCGACACCGTCGAGATCGGCACCGAGGAGGCTGCCGAAGACCTCGAGCAGCTCACCGTCGAACCGGGCATCGGGCTGATCGACCTCGCGGTCGACGTGCACGCCGTGCAGTGGGGCTCCGTGTCGCGCCTGATCGCCGCGGTGGAGTCCGGCGCGGTCGACGGTGGCGTCGCCATCGACGAGCACACCGCACTCATCGTCGGCGAGGGCCCCCTCCGGGTGGCCGGCCGCGGCAGCGTGTGGAAGGTCACCCCCGACACGGGCAGCGTGCGGGTGTCGACCGTCGGCGCCGACGCGAGCTGAGATGACCGCGCTCTCGCTGCCCGAACTGGCCGAAACGGGCCTCATGGATGCCGGCTGGGCCGCCGCGCTCGCTCCGGTGGCCGGCACCATCGCGGGGCTCGGCGACTTCCTGCGTGCCGAGAACGCCGCCGGTCGTGGCTATCTCCCGGCCGGCCAGAACGTCCTGCGGGCCTTCCGGGCACCGCTCGCCCAGGTGCGGGTGCTGATCGTCGGTCAAGACCCGTACCCCACTCCCGGGCATCCGATCGGCCTCTCCTTCGCGGTGGAGCGCGACGTGCGGCCGTTGCCGCGGAGCCTCTCGAACATCTATCGCGAACTGAGCGACGATCTCGGCATCCCGCCCGCTCCCCACGGCGACCTCTCGTCGTGGGGCGACCACGGCGTGATGCTGCTCAACCGGGTGCTCACGGTTCGGCCGGGTGCGCCCGGCTCGCACCGCGGCAAGGGCTGGGAGCAGGTGACGGAGCACGCCATCCGCGTGCTGGTGGAGCGTGACGCGCCGCTCGTCGCCATCCTCTGGGGCCGGGATGCGGCCGGTCTCGTGCCCATGCTCGGAGCCGTGCCCTCGATCACCTCGCCGCACCCGAGCCCGCTCTCGGCCAGCCGCGGCTTCTTCGGGTCGAAACCGTTCAGCCGCGCCAACGCCTTGCTCGAGCAGCAGGGCGCGCCACCGGTCGACTGGACCGTAGGCTGAAGTCATGTTGGAAGAGGAGTACCAGCCCCGCCGGGTGCTGCCGCGCGAGCTGCGGCCGGCCAGCACCGAGCAGCCGCCGCTGGAGGTGCCGTTCGAGTACGAGATCCGGGATGCGACGGCGGCCGACCTGCCCTACATCCGTGAGATCTACAACCACTACGTCGCGAACACGGTGGTGACGTTCGACGAAGACGCGATGAGCCTCAAGGAGTGGCGGCACAAGTTCGCCTGGACGCAGAAGCAGAACTACCCCTTCCTCGTGGCGCTCTCGCCGAGTGGCACCCTGCTCGGCTTCGCCTACGTCTCGGCCTGGAAGCAGAAGGCGGCCTACCGCCGCACGGTCGAGAACTCCATCTACCTCGGGCCGGCCGCGACCGGCAAGGGGCTCGGAAAGGTGCTGCTCGGCGAGCTGATCGAGCGGTCGCGGGCCGCGGGCATCAAGGAGATCCTCGCGGTGATCGCCGATCAGGGCGCGGAAGCGTCGATCAAGTTGCACGAGGGCTTCGGCTTCAAAGAGGTGGGGCGCCTCGGCCGGGTCGGCTTCAAGTTCGGGCACTGGCTCGGCACCGTGCTGCTGCAGAAGTCGCTCAAGTAGGGGCGGCGCCAGGGCGCACTCAGCCGGCCTTGCCGATGACGGGCTGCCCGTGGTCGGCGCCCAGTTCGAGCAGCAGCACGCCGCCCACCACCAGGGCGATGCCGAGCAGCTGCTGCCAGGTGAGCAGCTCACCGAACACCAGCCAGCTCACCACCGCCACGAGCACGACGCCGGCGCCCGCCCAGACCGCGTACGCGATGCCGAGCGGCACCCCCGCGCCGAGGGTGAGGCTCAGCATCGTGAAGGCCAGCAGGTAGCCGGCGGCCACGATGAGGTAGGCCCACCACTTGGAGCCCTCACCGGAGGCGAGCTTCAAGAAGGTGGTGGCCACGACTTCGGCGGCGATCGCCACGGACAGGTAGAGATAACCCCCGATGCTCCCTCCGGGTACGCGTGCGCGCGACGCCCCCGTGGAGACGTTACCGGTATCGTCGGGCCATGACCGAGATCCACGACCTCACCGCGCTCGAGCAGTACCGCTTCCTGCAGCGGGGCGAGCTCGGGGTGCTCGAGGTGGTCGATCACTACCTCGAGCGCATCGAGCGGCTGAACCCGTCGCTCGGCGCCTTCCACACGGTGACCCCCGAGCGGGCGCGCGAGCGGGCGAGGGAGATCGAGGCATCCGTCTCCCG
>BADC01000213.1 GCA_000333435.1 Corynebacterium-like bacterium B27
GGTCGATGCGGGGTCGGGCTGGCGCACCTCGTAGACCCGAACGGCACGAACACCAGCGCGCCGACGACGACGAGCAGCCAGACCCACCAGGTCTCCGGCCCGTGATGCCGCAGGAAGGTGAGACCGCTCGTGATCAGCAGGAGCCCGAGGGTGAGGATGCTGAAACCGACGACATCGAGCGTGCGGCCGGGGATCGGGGTCGACTCGGGCACGCCGAACAGGATGGCGAAGAACACGAGCGTCACCGCCACGGCCGGCACCGCCAGCGTGAGCGGGACGTTCTCGCCGAAGGCGCCGAAGAGGATGCCGCTCGAGAGCGCCCCGATGATGGCGCCCGCCTCGAGGGCGACCACGAGGAGGCCGGCGGCGCGGCGCGTCTGCGACGCCGCCCGGCCGGTGCGCCGACCACGATCGAAGATGAGCGCGACCTCGAGCGGCAGCCACACCACGTAGAAGCCCTGCAGCGCCCAGGCGATCAGGAAGCTCGTGAAGTCGCCCGCGGCGACCAGCCACCAGCTCGCCGCGGCGGTCAGAACGGTCGAGATGAGGAGCATCCGTTTGTGGCCCACCATGTCGCCGAGCTTCGCCAGCACCGGCACCACGATGGCCGAGAGCAGCAGCTGTGCGGCCTCGAACCAGTTGAAGTCGGCGTCGTGGATGCCGAGGTGCTGCACCAGGTCGGGGATGAGCGGCACGTAGTAGCCCTGCAGGATGCCGCTCGTGATCTCGACCAGGAAGAGGAACCCGATGAGTGAGGCGGTCACCCCGATCGCCCCCGAGCGGAACCCGGGCAGGCGCGTCGACGAAGTCATGAACGGATGCTAGTGGTCGCCCTGGTTAGAATTCCACACACGGCCGCGGGTCGCCGACGGGAGCTGGGCCAGGGGGTGGGATGAGGCGGATCGTGGGCTGGCTCGCCGGCCGTGCCATCCCGCCGTTCGCCTGGGTCACGGCGGCAGCGGGTGCCGTGATCGCGGCCAGCGGGCTGCTGGATGCCGTGACCTCCACCCCCAACCCGCTCGGGAGCCAGTGGACCTGGATCTGGGTGGGCGTGACCATCGTGCTCGCCGGCACCCCGATCGCGCTCGGCCTGCGGTTCGTGCACTGGCTGGGGCTCGCCGGCGTCAGTGTGTTCTTCGTCGTCACCTCGCTGCAGATGGCGGTCTCGACCGCGCCGGTCGCCTCGATCAACAACTTCGTGCTGTACCCGATGCTCTCCTGCTACCTGGGCTGGTTCTACCGGCGCTGGGTGGCGCGGCTGGTCGCGGGCTGCGGCTTCGCGCTCTCGATCATCGGCCTCACCGTGAATCCGATCGACACGGTGCTGCTCACCTGGGTGAACATCGTGCTGGCCTCGATCTTCTGCCTCGAGGCCGCCGGGTACCTGCGCAAACGGCTCGACCGGGAGATCACCACCGATCCGCTGACCGGGCTGCTCAACCGGTCGGGCTTGGACGAGCGCATCGACCAGGAGCTCAGCCGGGCCGCCCGCACGGGGCAGCCGGTGACGGTCGTCATCGTCGACCTGGACGACTTCAAGCGCATCAACGACGAACGCGGCCACGCCGCCGGCGACCGGCTGCTCGTGGAGTTCGCGGCCGCACTGCGCGCACAGACGCGACCGTATGACGCGGTCGTGCGGATCGGGGGCGATGAGTTCCTGTTGGTGCTCCCCGCCACCAGCGAACCGGAGGCGCTCGAACGGATCGAGCGGCTGCGTGGCTCGACCCGGGAGCGCTGGTCGTTCGGGCTCGCCGTCGCCGGGCCGGACGACACCGGCCACTCGATCCGGGAACGGGCCGACCAGCGCCTCTACGCCCACAAGGCCGCCCGCAAGAACACCGCTTTCGACCAGCCGTGAGCGCCGGATCCGGTAGCGTGGCTGCATGAATTCCGGCGCGAACGACGTTGACACTGTGGAAAAGGCGCCGGCGGCGCCGGAGCGGGAAGTGCTCGGGTGGCTCGAGTTCGGCGACGCGTCGCGCTCACTCGCCCGCGACATCGTGGAGTCGGGCTTCGAGCCCGACTTCGTGATCGCCATCGCCCGCGGCGGTGACTCTAGAGGTCCCCGGGACCGAGCTCAAT
>BADC01000212.1 GCA_000333435.1 Corynebacterium-like bacterium B27
ACCACTCGAACTTCCCGCCGTCGACGATGATGCCGCCGATGACGGTGCCGTGCCCGCCCAGGAACTNGGTGGCCGAGTGCACCACGATGTCGGCGCCGTGCTCGATCGGGCGGATGAGTAGGGGCGTGGCGATGGTGTTGTCGACGATGAGCGGCACGCCGTTCTCGTGCGCGACATCCGCCACCAACGAGATGTCGAGGATGTTGATCTTCGGGTTGCCGATGGTCTCGGCGAAGAAGAGCTTCGTGTTGGGCCGCACCGCCCGGCGCCACTCGTCGGGGTCGTCCTGGTTCTCGACGAAGGTGGTCTCGATGCCGAGCTTCGCGAGGGTGTACTTGAAGAGGTTGTACGTGCCGCCGTAGATCGACGACGACGACACGATGTGGTCGCCGGCCTCGGCGATGTTCAGCACGGCGAAGGTCTCGGCGGCCTGGCCCGAGGCGACCAGCAGCGCTGCCGTTCCGCCTTCGAGGGCTGCCACGCGCTGCTCCACGACGTCCTGCGTGGGGTTGTGGATGCGGGTGTAGATGTTGCCGAACTCGGCCAGCGCGAACAGGTTCTGCGCGTGCTGCGAGTCGTTGAACACGTACGACGTGGTCTGGTAGATCGGCGTCGCCCGCGCGTTGGTGACGGGGTCGGGCTGGGCGCCGGTGTGGATCTGCTTGGTTTCGAACTGCCAGTTCGCGGTGTTGTCGGTCATGACCTACATCCTCGGAGTCGGTGGGTAGCTGCTGGCAGCCTAGGGAGCGGGCACACGCCCGGTCAACGCCGCCGACACGCGGCGTAACTCAAGCCCGGTCGATGCGCCGTTCCGCGAACAGCCAGCGCGCCCGGGGTTCGACGAGGGGGCGGAAGATCCGCCGCACGAGCGGCTGCGCCAGCGCCACGGCCACGACGATGCTGAACACGATCATCCCCACCAGCAGCAGATCGGACTGCGGCCCGTCGAGCATGCCCGACTCGCGGATCGGGTAGAGCACGAAGGAGTGCAGCAGGTAGACGTACATGGTGGCCTGGCCGAGACCGGAGAACCAGGTCGTGCGGCGGGGAACCAGCACGAGGAAGGCGAGGATCAGCAGCACCGCGAGCGCGATGGCACCGAGGCGCAGCGCCCCCGCCCACCACTGGTCGTAACCGAACTCGGGGTAGGCCTGTTCGTAGAGGAAGAACCGGCGCACCTTGAGGTCGCGCCAGAGCGGCACGTTGAGGGCGATGACCAGGGCGAGCGCGCCGAACACCGCGATCGCGCCGGCGCGGGCGAGCCACACGGTTCGAACGGATGCGCGCAACCAGATCGCAGTGAACGGCAGTTGCCGCAGTTTCCAGCCCAGCACGAAGAACGGCAGCAGCGCCAGGGTGCGGTTGAGCGCGAAATCGTCGCCCACGCCCGGCAGGTATCCGCACGCGACCGAGATGATGACCGAGATGAGGAACGGGTACCGCAGCAGCGCGAGATACGGCAGCGCGACGCGCCACACGATCAGCGCGAGCAGGAACCAGAGCGTCCACGACGGCCGCACGAAATCGACCGACAGCCAGCCCGCCTGGATGCTGTGGATGGCCGACCAGATCGCCTCGAAGATGAGGTAGGGCAGCACGAGGTCGGTGACGATGCGCCGGAGCTGCTTCACGCCGGGCGGATCGGCCTTGGCGAAGTAGCCGGCCACCGCCACGAACACGGGGACGTGGAAGGCGTAGATGAACAGGTAGACGCCGTACGCCGTGTCGGACTCGGCGATGAGCTTGAGGATGGCGTGACCGATCACCACCAGGGTGATGGCGATGAATCGGGCGTTGTCCCAGATCGGCACACGCTTGGTCGACGGTGCCCGCGGGGCGGGGGCGTCGGCCGGGCGGGACATCATTCCACACTACCTTTGTAAGGGTTGACGGCACCGGCTGAGCCGGCGGGCGAGAGGATGCGGATGAAGCGTGCAGTGGTGACCGGGGCGAGTTCGGGGATCGGCGAGGCGACGGTGCGCCTTCTGCGCAGCCACGGCTGGGAGGTCGTCGGCGTGGCCCGGCGCGTCGACCGGCTCGAGCGGCTCGCGTCGGAGACCGGTGCCGAGGTGTTCGTCGCCGACCTCACGAAGCAGTCCGACGTCGACGCGCTGCGCGACCACCTGCAGGCCACCGGTGGTGTGAGCACGCTGGTGAACAACGCCGGCGGGGCGATGGGGCTCGACAGCGTCGAAGGCGGCGATCCCGCCGACTGGCAGGGCATGTTCGACGTGAACGTGCTGGCCGTGCAACGCGTGACGGCGGCGCTGCTGCCGTTGCTGCGGGCATCCGTCGAACCCGGTGGCTCGGCCGACATCATGACCGTTTCGTCGATCGCGGGTCACGTGGCCTACGAGGGCGGCGGCGGGTACAACGCCGCGAAGTTCGCGGTGCACGCGATGGTGGAGGTGCTGCGCCTCGAGCTCTCCGGTGAGCCGATCCGGGTGCTCGAGATCGCCCCCGGCATGGTGAAGACCGAGGAATTCTCGCTCANCCGGTTCAAAGGAGACCAGGCCAAGGCCGACAAGGTCTACGAGAACGTGCCGGACCCGCTCAGCGCGAACGACGTGGCGCGCAC
>BADC01000211.1 GCA_000333435.1 Corynebacterium-like bacterium B27
TGCACCCCATCCGGCCGAACCGCTGCTTCACCGACTCGAGGGTGTGGCCGAGATCGCCGGTCTCGACCGGCTCCAGCGTGTAGCCGCCCGAGGAGCGCGGCATCGGCGTGCCGCCGAGGCGCAACTGGCGCAGCAGCCGCGCATCCTCCCCGGCCTGGTTGCGCAGGGCATCCGGATTCACCCCGATGCCGGAGTGGGCGAGCAGCGTCAGCGTGGCCAGCACCGTGTCGTGCAGCAGGCGCGCGCCCTGGCGGCGCTGCGCCTCGAGTTCGCTGGCCTGCCGTTCCACCGCGTGCGCCCGGCCGAGGCGGGCCATGCCGCCGAAGGCGCGACGAAGACTGGCCGAGATCCACGCGGCGGCGATGAAGAGCGAGATCCAGCCGACCGCGAGGGCGACGATCACCCCGACCACCCGCCCGGACGGCCAGGTTGCGAGCGTGACGAGCACGAGTACCGGCAGGTATGCGGCCAGCACGAGCGGGAACAGGCGGGCGGATGCGGCGATGGTGGCGATCAGCGAGGGCACGGCCGTTGCGGCGAAGAACGTGAGGCCGCTGGCGGTGGGGGCGTCGACCGGTGGGGTGCCGGGGATGAGGAAGGCGGCGAGCGCGGCGAGCGCGAGCAGGTACGTGAACAGCGGCCAGAGCAGGGAACGCGAATCGCCGACCAGGTAGAAGCCGGCGCCGGTGAGCGCCATCAGCACGAGGCTCGGTGCGAACCCGGCGAGCTGCCCGAGGTTCGGCACGGCCACGGAGAGCACGGCCGCGGCGGTGAAGAGGATGCCGAGATTGCGCGCGGAGCGGGTGAGCAGCTTCCGCCGCTCGCGGTCGGTTCTGGGCACAGACTGCATGATACCGCGGGCCCGCTCAGGGGGCGCACGCCGTGCCCCCTGAATTGGGGAGCGTAGACGTCGACAGCTGTCGGTAAAGTCGGAAGCAGTTCTGGGGGGAATTGGCCGGGAGATCGTTGGCAAGGCGATCTCCCGGCCGCATTTTTTGTGCGGCTCAGTCGGCCAGGAGACGGGTGATCTCGCGACCCACGAGATCGAACTCGATCAGGAAGCCGTCGTGACCGAATTTCGACTCGATCACGACCGGAACATCGCCGTCGATGTTCCCCGGGACGTGCCGGGCGATCAGTTCCTGATCGGGCACCGGGAAGAGTCGGTCGCTGTCGATCCCGATGACGAGGGTGCGCGCGGTCACCGACTCCAGTGCCGGCACGACACCGGCGCGACCGCGCCCGATGTCGTGCGAGTTCATCGCCTCGACCAGGGTGATGTAACTGTTCGCGTCGAAGCGGCGGGTGAACTTGTTGCCGTGGAAGTCGAGGTACGACTCCACGGCGAAGCGCCCGCCGCCGCCGAGCGGGGACAGGCCGCTCTGCCAGCTGCGCTGGAAGCGGTCGTTCAACTCCGTCGGGCTGCGGTAGTTCAGCAGCGCCATCCGGCGCGCCAGGGCCAGTCCCTGGTGCGGCCCCTCGCCGTCCGGCGCGTCGTAGTAGTCGCCGCCGCGGAACTGGGGGTCGGCGCGGATGGCCTGGATCTGCACGGAATTGAGGGCGATCTGGTCGGCGGAGCTGGTGGCGGGGGCGGCGATCACGGCCATCCTCGCGACCTCGTCGGGGTAGCGGACTCCCCACTCGAGCACCTGCATGCCGCCCATCGACCCGCCGACCACGGCGAACCAGCGGTCGATGCCCAGCTCCTCGGCGAGGGCGTGCTGCGCCCGCACCTGGTCGGCGATGGTGGTGTAGGGGAATCTGGCACCCCATTCCGCTCCGTCGGGCGCGATGGAGGAGGGGCCGGTCGATCCCTGGCAGCTGCCGAGCATGTTGGGCGCGACCACGAACCACCGATCGGTGTCGATCGGCAGGCCCGGGCCGACGAGGCCCGGCCACCAGCCGTCGGTGGGCTGCCCCGGTTCGGCCTTGTGGTTGAGGTTGCTGTCGCCGGTCAGCGCGTGCAGTACCAGGATGGCGTTGTCACGGGCCGGCGAGAGGGTGCCGTAGGTCTCGTAGGCGATGTGCACGGTGGGCAGGGTGCCGCCGTTCTCGAACGCGAACTCGCCGATGCCGGCGAACCGCCGGCGGGCCACCGGGTCGCCTTCGCGCCACGCCCCGGAGGCGGGGGGCTTGCCCATCACCGACCGGATCTGCGCCTCGGTGATGAATCCACTCGGGACCGTGTCTTCGTTCGTCTGCCAATCCATCGTGCTTCGATTCTGGACGAACGAGGGGCCCGAGGCGCAATTGTTACGTCTCGGGCCCCTCCGGCGGATCCGTCGCGGCTAGACCGCGTTGGCCCGAACGGTCTCGCGCGCGGCGGCGAGACCGGCCTCGAGGTCGGCCTTGAGGTCGGCGATGTTCTCGAGGCCGACCGACAGGCGAACCAGACCGGGGGTGACGCCGGCGGTCAGCTGCTGCTCGGGGGTGAGCTGCGAGTGCGTGGTCGACGCC
>BADC01000210.1 GCA_000333435.1 Corynebacterium-like bacterium B27
AAGTAAGCTCCCGCTCCGGTTGCTCCGAGACCCCGTCGACTTCGGTCGGCGGGGTTTCTCGTCGTTGCGCGGCATCGGCATACTGGGGTGGTGACGAACCAGGCTGAGTATCGCGCGGCACTCGAGGCGCTGGAGCCGTCGGCGCGGGCCGCCTACCTCGGCGCGCACTCGGGGCTGCCGGGGCCACGAGCGAACCTCGAGCTCGCGCAGGCGGTGGCGGATGCCGCGTCGGCGACGCAGATCCGCTCGCTCGCGGCATCGACCGACGAGTACGAGGCCCTGTGCGGTGCCGTCGGGCTGGGGCGGCTGCTGGCGGAGGGCGACGTGCCTGCCGAGAACGACCTGCGGATGCTCGCGGCCGACCCGCGCTGGCGCGTGCGGGAGGGCGTCGCGATGGCACTGCAGCGCCTCGGCGACGCCGATCGTGAGCGACTCTGGCAGCTCGCCGATCACTGGCTCGACGTGGGGGAGGGCGGCTCAGGGGTGCTCGACGCGGGGGCGGGCGGCTCGCCGGACCTGTTGCTGCTGCGGGCGGTGGCGGCCGGGGTGGCCGAGCCGCGACTCGTGAAGGCGCCGGCGGATGCGCGGCGGGCGCTCGGCATCCTCGATCGCGTGACAGGCGGGCTGATGGCGGTTCCGGCGCCGGATCGGCGCGGCCGGGACGACGTGCGGGTGCTGCGCCAGACCCTCGAGTACGCCTGGAGCGTCGCGGCGGTCGGTGCGCCCGAGGAAGGCTTCGCCGCACTGGAGCGCTGGGCCGGCACCGGCGACCCGGATGCGCGGCGCATCGCCCGCGCGAACGCCACCCGAGCACGCCTCCGCCGCCTCGACCCTGCCCGCGCCGACGCTCTCGCGGCCCCCTGACCTCCTCGCGCCATCCTGCGTCGATCCGTCAGTTGGGGTGGCATGGGGGCGTCATTCCCACCACAACTGACGGATCGGTGGAGGTGGTGGAACGCGGGGCAGCGCGCTCAGTGCGACTCGGGCCAGCCGCGGCGGGAGGTGAAGGTGGGGTCTCGGGTCCGGCGCATGTAGTCCTCGAAGGAGTCGCACTGGGCGTCGTGCCAGGCCACCTGAGCGTGATGGAGCTGATCGAGCGAGAGCGTGAGGTCGACCGCGTACTTCGACGCCAGGGCCTGGGCCACCCGCCCGGCCGCGATGGCGTCGGCGCCGGCGTCGTGCGCATCCGTCAGTGCGACGCCGTAGAAGGCGGCCGAGACCTCCAGGGTGCGTTTGCCGCGCCGGTAGCGGTCGATCTGCTTGTCGATGACCAGCGGGTCGATCACCGGCCCGGGCGCCACCAACGGCACGTGGCCGTGCCGCACGGCCTCCCGGTTGAGGAGGGTGAGGTCGTAGGGGGCGTTGTAGACGACGAGCGCGTAGCCCTCCTCGAAGACGCGCCGCAGCTCGGCCACGATCTCGCCCACCACCTCGGTCGCGGGTCGCCCGGCCGCGCGGGCGTGCGCGGTGCTGATCCCGTGCACGGCCGTCGCCTGCTCCGGGATCTCGACGCCCGGGTCGGCCAGCCAGTCGCGCCGGCTCACGACCTGACCCGCCGCATCGAGCCGGCTGATGTTCGCCGTGACCACCCGGCTCGTCTCGACGTCGATGCCCGTGGTCTCGAGGTCGAACACCGCGAGCCGGTCGGCCCACGCCGGCCGTGGCACGAGCGGCAACGTGATCTCGGTGTCGACCACGTACTCGGGCTCGGGCTCGGACCGAACCGCTTCTTCCAGGTCTTCGAGCACGGCGGCGCGGCCGGTCTCCAGCACCGCCGCGGCATCCACGTCGATCACGATCGTGTCGTCGGGCTCCTCGGCCGACGGCGAGCGCTCGAGCAGAATGATCGACCCGGATGCGTCGCCCCCGCCGTGCACCGAACCGGATGCCCCGCGGGCGGACGACGCGGTGGAGCTCGGTGCAGACGACGTCACCGACGGAACGGCTCCCGGTGCC
>BADC01000209.1 GCA_000333435.1 Corynebacterium-like bacterium B27
CCCACCGAGCGGGCCTAGCCGCGTAGTCCAAGCAGAGGCAGGAGTTGGGAGAGGTCGCGGACTGTCATCGTCACGTCTGCGTGTTCTCTCACGAGCGGGCGCGCGTCGAAGGCGACGGAGAGGCCCGCGACCTCCATCATGCGGAGGTCGTTCGCGCCGTCGCCGACCGCGAGGGTGTGGGCGAGGGGGATGCCGCGGCGCTCCGCCCACTCGGTGAGCGCATCCGCTTTGCTCTGGGGGTCGATGATCGGGCCCGAGACGGTTCCGGTGAGGCGACCGTCCGCGACGCCGAGCCGGTTGGCGCGCCAGTGGTCGAGACCTAGTGAGGTTGCAAGCGGGTCGAGCACCTCGTGGAAGCCGCCCGAGACGACGCCCACAGCGCCGCCCGCGGCGTGTACCGCGGCGATCATTTCTGGTACACCGGCAGTGACCTCGATGGCGGCGCGCACCTCGTCGAAGCAGGTGTCCGGGAGGCCTTCGAGCAGAGCGACGCGCTCCTGGAGGCTGTGCGCGAAGTCGAGCTCGCCGCGCATGGCGCGTTCGGTGATCTCGGCGACCTCGGCGTGGCTTCCGGCCAGATCGCCGAGCATCTCGATGACCTCGTTCTCGATGAGCGTCGAATCGACGTCGAGCACGACGAGGAAGCGGGACCGATCAGCGGGGGGCTGGCTCGCGGACAATGGCTCGGCTGCCAGCACCTGCTGCGTCATGGAACTACGCGGACTCCCTTACCCACCACCGTGATGCCCGTGTCGGTCACGGTGAAGCCGCGTTCCCGATCGCGGTCGGGATCGACGCCTACGTGGGCGCCCGCGGCGACGACGACGTTCTTGTCCAGGATAGCCCGTCGCACGACCGCATCCGGTTCGATGTGCACCCGGTCGAAGAGCACCGACTGCTGCACCAGTGCGCCCGACTCCACGGTGGTCCAAGGGCCGACGACGCTGCCCTCGACCCGCGCGCCGGAGATGAGGCAGCCGAGCGACACGATCGACTCGATGGTCATGCCCGGGTTGCCCTTGCTGTCCCGCACGAACTTCGCCGGCGGCGAGTTGAGCTGCTGCGTGTAGATCGGCCAGTTCTCGTTGTAGAGGTTGAAGACCGGCAGGGCCGAGATGAGGTCTTGGTGGGCGTCGTAGAACGACTCGATCGTTCCCACGTCGCGCCAGTAGTAGCGGTCGCGGTCCGTCGAGCCGGGCACGTCGTTGCGGTTGAGGTCGTAGACCGCGGCGTTGCCGGCGGCCACGAAGTCGGGGATGATGTCGCCGCCCATGTCATGGCTCGACTCGGGTCGTTCACCATCGCGGATGACCGCGTCGATCAGCTGATCGGCGTCGAACACGTAGTTGCCCATCGACGCGAGCACCTCACCGGGGGAGTCGGCGAGGCCGACGGCGTTCTTCGGCTTCTCGAGGAACTCGTCGATCATCGTCGGGTCGGCGGCCGAGGTCTGGATGATGCCGAACTGATCCGAGAGCTCGATCGGCTGACGGATGGCCGCCACCGTCGCCCCGCGGCCGGACTCGATGTGGGCCTGGATCATCTGCCCGAAGTCCATGCGGTAGACGTGGTCGGCGCCGACCACCACGACGATGTCGGGGTTCTCGTCGCGGATGAGGTTGAGCGATTGCAGGATGGCGTCGGCCGAGCCGCTGAACCAGCGCTTGCCGAGGCGCTGCTGGGCGGGGACGGAGGCGATGTACGACTGCAGCAGGCCGTCGAGGTGCCAGGTCTGCGAGACGTGGCGGTCGAGCGAGTGCGACTTGTACTGCGTGAGCACCACGATCTGCCGCAGGCCCGAGTTCACGAGGTTGGACAGGGCGAAGTCGATGAGGCGGTAGCCGCCGCCGAAGGGGACACCGGGCTTCGCGCGGTCGGCCGTGAGGGGCATGAGGCGCTTGCCCTCGCCTCCGGCCAGAACAATGCCGAAGATCTTCTTTCCTGCAGCCATACCCCAACCATAATGAGGTTTCCGCCCAGCCGTACTACCGTTCAACTATGCGTGTCGATGTGATTTCCCGTGAGTATCCGCCCGAGGTCTACGGAGGGGCGGGCGTGCACGTCGCGGAGCTCGTGAAAGGGCTCCGGGCGCACGTGGATGTGACGGTGCGCTGCTTCGGTGCTCCGCGTTCCGAGCCGGGCGTCTTCGCCTACGGGGTGCCGCAATCCCTCGAGGGTGCGAACCCCGCGCTCACGACCCTCGGCGTCGACCTCGAGATCGCGGAGGCGACCGCGGGCACCGACCTGGTGCATTCGCACACCTGGTACGCCAACGCCGCCGGCCGCCTCTCGGCGCTCCTGCACGGCGTGCCGCACGTCGTCACGGCACACTCCCTCGAGCCGCTGCGCCCGTGGAAGGCCGAGCAGCTCGGCGGCGGTTACCGCGTCTCCTCCTGGATCGAGAAGGATGCGTTCGAGTCGGCCGACGCCGTCATCGCGGTGAGCGACGGGATGCGCCGCGACATCCTGCGCTCCTACCCGGCGCTCGACGAGTCGAAGGTGACCGTCGTCTACAACGGCATCGACCTCACGACCTGGCAGCCGCGCACCGACGCGGAGGTACTGGCCGCGCACGGCATCGACCCCGACCGGCCGACCGTCGTCTTCGTGGGGCGCATCACCCGGCAGAAGGGCCTGCCTTACCTGCTGCGCGCGATCGCCTTGCTGCCCACCGATGTGCAGGTGGTGCTCTGCGCCGGAGCGCCCGACACACCGGCCATCCTCGAGGAGGTCAGCTCGGCGGTGCGGCAGCTGCAGGAGACGCGCGGCGGCATCGTCTGGATCGAGGAGATCCTGCCGCAGCCGGCCCTCGCCGCCGTCCTCACCGCTGCGACCGTCTTCGTCTGCCCGTCGGTGTACGAGCCGCTCGGCATCGTGAACCTCGAGGCGATGGCATGCGGCCTGCCCGTCGTGGGCACCGCCACCGGGGGGATCCCGGAGGTGGTCGACGACGGCGTGACGGGCATCCTGGTGCCGATCGATCAATTGCAGGACGGCACCGGAACGCCCACCGACCCCGACCGCTTCGTCGCCGACCTCGCGGCGGCGCTCACCGAGGTCGTCGCCGACCCGGAACGCGCCGCGCAGATGGGCCGCGCGGGGCGCGACCGGGCCGAGCGGGAGTTCAGCTGGTCGTCGATCGCCGCTCAGACGGCCGCGATCTACCGCTCCCTGGTGTAGTGCTGGGAGGGGTCGCCCGTTGGCCCGGGGCGAGCCGCGCAGTTCGTTAGGCTTAGCTGTATGCCCAATGTGCTCGAGCTTGAAGACGTGTCGGTGGTTCGCGATGGCAATCAGATCCTGAGCGAGGTGAACTGGACGGTCGACGGCGATCAGCGCTGGGTGGTGCTCGGCCCGAACGGTGCGGGCAAGACGACGCTGCTGCAGATCGCGGCCGCGATGAACCACCCCTCGGCCGGCACCGTTCAGGTGCTCGACGGCCGGCTCGGTGAGGTCGACCTGTTCGAGCTGCGGCCCCGGGTGGGCTTCGCGTCGAGCGCGATGGCGCGCCGCTTCCCGGGCAACGAGACGGTGCTGAACGTCGTGCTGACGGCCGCCTATTCGGTCACCGGCCGCTGGAACGAGTCGTACGAGGACATCGATCTGCGCCGTGCCCAGCGGGTGCTCAGCGAGTGGAAGCTCGACCACCTGGCCGAGCGCCTGTTCGGCTCGCTCAGCGACGGCGAGCAGAAGCGGGTGCAGATCGCCCGCTCGGTGATGACCGACCCCGAACTCCTGCTGCTCGACGAGCCGGCCGCCTCGCTCGACCTCGGTGCGCGGGAGGAGCTGCTGCAGCTCCTCGGCGGCTACGCCTCCGCGCCGGAGGCGCCGGCGATCGTCATGGTCACCCATCACGTCGAGGAGATCCCGCGCGGTTTCACCCACGCGCTGCTGCTCAACCACGGGGGGATCGTCGCCAGCGGCGCCATCGGTGAGGTGCTCACCGCCGAGAACCTCTCGGCGACCTTCGGGCTGCCGATCTCGCTCGACGAGAGCGACGGACGATACTCGGCACGCGCATCCTGATGCCTGCTGCCGGGCCGAGCCTCGTCTGCTAGACTGTCTAGCTGGCCCGAGCGGCCTACGATTTCCCCCTCACCGTCAATTCAAGGACACCTCTATGAAGACCGACATCCACCCCACGTACGAAGCCGTCGTGTTCCGCGACCTCGCCTCGGGCGCCACCTTCCTCACCCGGTCGACCGTCTCTTCGGCCAAGACCATC
>BADC01000208.1 GCA_000333435.1 Corynebacterium-like bacterium B27
ATCACCTATCTCACGCTGATCTTCCTCGCGGTGGCGATCGATCCGCTCGTGCCGTTCCTCCGGTTCTAGGCGCGCCGTGAAGACACCCCTGGGCTGGGCCGCCGACCGCTGGACCCTCACCCCGCGCGCGCTGCGCTGGGGTACGACCGCGGCGCTCGTCGTGAGCATCCTCATCATCGTCACCGGCGGTGTCGTACGGGTCACGGGCTCGGGCCTCGGCTGCCCGACCTGGCCGACCTGCGACGGCACGTCGATCACCACGACCGCCGAGCTCGGCATCCACGGCTTCATCGAGTTCGCGAACCGCGCGCTCACCGGGGTGCTGATCCTCGCCGTGGGCTGGGCGATCGTCGCCGCCCGGCTGCAGAAGCCGCGCGAGCGCAGCATGACGCGTCTGGCCTGGTCGCAGTTCTGGCTCGTCGTCGCCAACGCCATCGCCGGCGGGGTCACCGTTCGCACCGAGCTCAACCCCTGGGTCGTGGCGATGCACTTCCTGATGGCGGTGGCGCTGCTCACCACCACCACGCTGACCTGGCACCGCGCGCACCGCGGCCAGCCGGCGGACGTGGTGTTCCCGCGCGCGGTCGGCCCGCTCGCGTGGGTGCTCGTGGTCGTCACGGCGGTGCTGATCATCGCCGGTACGCTCGTGACCGGCACCGGACCGCACGCGGGCGACTCGGCCGACGTGCCGCGCATGCCGTTCCAGTGGGAGGGTGTGACCGTGCTGCACGGTGTGCTCGGCGCGCTGACCCTGGCACTCGGCGTCGTGCTCACCGTCGTGCTCCTCCGGGTACCGGGCGCCGCGCTCGCTCGCCGCCGGGCCATCACCTTCGTCGCCGTCGTCGTGGTCCAGGCGCTGATCGGGCTCACGCAGTCGCTCCTCGGACTGCCGGAGTGGCTGGTCGTGCTGCACCTGCTCGGGTCGGCCCTGGTGTGGGTCGGAGCGCTGCGGGTGCTGCTGGATGTGCATCCGCGACTCTTCGCCCCGCGGCAGCCGGGCACGTATACAATGGAAACCCAGGAACACGCTCTTCACGCGTAGCTCCACCCGACACACAATCCGCCCTGAATCGCCTCGCGGCAGATAGATCGCGGCGACGATGGAATGTCGGACACCTCGACGCGGTTCACCATCATGTGTTGTGACAACCGCAGAGGCAGCAGCAAGGAAGGAAGTCAGTCATGTCAGACGTCCTCATCGACCGACCCGAACTCGAGAACCTCGGTGTCTACGAATTCGGCTGGTCGGACTCGGACACGGCGGGCGCCTCGGCCAAACGCGGCATCAACGAGGCCGTGGTCGAGAACATCTCCGAGCTGAAGAACGAACCGGAGTGGATGCGCAAGAACCGGTTGAAGGCTCTGCAGATCTTCGGGCGCAAGCCGATGCCGACCTGGGGTGCCGACCTGTCGGGCATCGACTTCGACAACATCAAGTACTTCGTGCGGTCGACCGAGAAGCAGGCACAGACCTGGGACGACCTGCCCGACGACATCAAGAACACCTACGAGAAGCTCGGCATCCCCGAGGCGGAGCGGCAGCGCCTCGTCTCCGGCGTGGCCGCGCAGTACGAGTCGGAGGTGGTCTACCACCAGATCCGCGAAGACCTCGAGGCCCAGGGCGTCATCTTCATGGACACCGACACGGCGTTGCGTGAGCACCCCGAATTCTTCACCGAGTACTTCGGCACGGTCATCCCGGCCGGCGACAACAAGTTCGCGGCGCTCAACACGGCCGTCTGGTCGGGCGGGTCGTTCGTCTACGTCCCGAAGGGCGTGCACGTCGAGATCCCGCTGCAGGCCTACTTCCGCATCAACACGGAGAACATGGGCCAGTTCGAGCGCACGCTGATCATCGCCGACGAGGGCTCCTACGTGCACTACATCGAGGGCTGCACGGCGCCGATCTACAAGAGCGACTCGCTGCACTCCGCGGTGGTCGAGATCATCGTGAAGAAGAACGCGCGCGTCCGCTACACGACCATCCAGAACTGGTCGAACAACGTCTACAACCTCGTCACCAAGCGTGCGATCGCGCACGAGGGCGCGACGATGGAGTGGATCGACGGCAACATCGGTTCCAAGGTCACCATGAAGTACCCGTCGATCTACCTGGTCGGCGAGCACGCCAAGGGCGAGACGCTCTCGGTCGCCTTCGCCGGCCCCGGCCAGCACCAGGACGCCGGCGCGAAGATGATCCACAGGGCGCCCTACACCCAGTCGTCGATCGTGTCGAAGTCGATCGCGCGCGGCGGCGGACGAGCGGGCTACCGCGGTGAGGTGCGGGTGGCGGAGAACGCCCACCACTCGGCCAACACGGTGCGCTGCGACGCGCTGCTGGTCGACACCATCTCGCGCTCGGACACTTACCCGGCCATCGACATCCGCGTCGACGACGTGCAGCTCGGCCACGAGGCCACGGTCTCGAAGGTCTCCGAGGAGCAGCTCTTCTACCTCATGTCGCGGGGTCTGCCCGAAGACGAGGCGATGGCGATGATCGTGCGCGGCTTCATCGAGCCGATCGCGCGGGAACTGCCGATGGAATACGCACTCGAATTGAACAAGCTCATCGAGATGGGCATGGAAGGCAGCGTCGGCTAAATGGCGTCGGAAACCACAGCCCCCCTGATCGAACGGCCCGAGCATCCGGAGCCCGCCCAGCACGGCCTGCAGGCCCACAGCGACGGCGGATCGGCGTTCGTGCCGGTGCAGACCCGGTCGGAGCGTTTCACCTCGACCTCGCCTGAGGACTTCGCGGCCGTCACCGGCCTCGAGTTCGAGTGGAAGTTCGCCCCGCTCGCGACGATCAAGCATCTCACCGAGGGGCCGCTCGACGGCTCGCCCGCCGCGTTCAGCTACACCGAATCCGGCGGCACCACGGTCGGCTGGATCGACCGAACGGATGCGCTGATCGGCGCCGCCGGGGCGCCTGAAGAGCGCGCGTCGGCCAACGCGTGGTCTGCTGCTGAGAACGCGTTGCACATTCAGGTGTCCGGTGAAGAGGCGGGCGAGCTCACCGTGCGCCGCGACCGCTTCGACGCCACCGCGCGCGCCGCTCACGTGGTGATCGAGGCGCTGCCGAACAGTGCGGGCACGGTCATCCTGGAGCACTCCGGGCCGGCGAACCTCGCCGAGAACGTCGAGATCGTGGTCGGCGACAACGCGCGCCTCACCGTCGTGACGGTGCAGGAGTGGGACGACGACGCCATCCACCTCTCCAGCCATTTCGCGCGGGTGGGGCGGGATGCGAGCCTGCGGCACGTCGTGGTGTCGCTCGGCGGCAAAGCGGTGCGCGTGAACCCCTCGGTGCACCTGGTGGAGCAGGGCGCCTCGATCGAGTCGTTCGGGCTCTACTTCGCCGACGCCGGGCAGTACATCGAGCAGCGGCCCTACATCGACCACGTGGCCGCCAACACGCGCAGCCGGGTGAACTACAAGGGCGCCCTGCAGGGTGCCGGCGCGCACACCGTCTGGGTGGGCGACGTGCTCATCGGGCCGCACGCCGACGGCACCGACAGCTACGAGCAGAACCGCAACCTCGTGCTCTCGGAGGGCACGCGGGCCGACAGCATCCCGAACCTCGAGATCGAGACCGGCAACATCGTCGGTGCGGGGCACGCGTCCTCGACCGGGCGATTCGACGACGAGCAGCTGTTCTACCTGCAGTCGCGCGGCATCACCGAGGAGGAGGCGCGGCGGCTGGTCGTGCGCGGATTCCTGGCCGAGATCATCCAGCAGATCGGTTCGCCGGCGCTCGAGGAGCGCCTCGCCGCCGCCGTCGAAGCGGAGCTGCTGCAGTCGCAGGGCCTCGCGGGCGAGGTGGTGTGAGCGTGGCGGAGAAGGTCTGCGCGTTCGACGACGTTCCGGTGAACCAGGCGCTGCGCGTCGTGGTGGGCGGCGTGGCGATGGCGCTCGTGAAGGACTCGGCGGGGGAGTGCCACGCCATCGGCGACACCTGCACGCACGGCGACATCTCGCTGTCGGAGGGCTTCGTCGAGGACGACACGCTCGAATGCTGGGCCCACGGCTCCAAGTTCTCGCTCGAAACCGGGAAGCCGCTCACGCTCCCGGCGTACGAGCCCGTTCCCGTGTTCGAGATCCAGGTGATCGACGGGGACATCTACATCGACCCGACCGTGACGAAAGTGATTGATTAGCATGTCTGTTCTGAAGATCGAAGACCTCCAGGTGAGCGTCGAGACCGAGCAGGGGACCAAGCAGATCCTGCGGGGAGTCGACCTCACCATCGGCGAGGGCGAGACGCACGCGATCATGGGGCCGAACGGGTCGGGCAAGTCGACGCTCGCCTACGCGATCGCCGGGCATCCGAAGTACCACGTCGAGGGTGGCTCGGTCACGCTCGACGGCGAGGAGATGCTCGACAAGTCGGTCGACGAACGGGCGCGGGCGGGGCTGTTCCTCGCGATGCAGTACCCGGTCGAGATCCCCGGGGTGTCGGTGTCGAACTTCCTGCGCACGGCCAAGACGGCGATCGACGGCCAGGCGCCCGCCATCCGCGGCTGGATCAAAGACCTCGACGCGTCGATGAGCGCGCTGCGGATGGACAAGTCGTTCCGCGAGCGCAACGTCAACGAGGGCTTCTCGGGCGGCGAGAAGAAGCGCAACGAGATCCTGCAGCTCGAACTGCTGAAGCCCAAGTTCGCGGTGCTCGACGAGACCGACTCGGGGCTCGACGTCGACGCGCTGAAGATCGTGTCCGAGGGCGTGAACCGGGCGAAGGCCAACACGGGGCTCGGCATCCTGCTCATCACGCACTACAACCGCATCCTGCGCTACGTTCAGCCCGACTTCGTGCACGTGTTCGTGGCCGGCCGGGTGGCCGAGCAGGGCGGCCCGGAGCTCGCCGTGCGACTCGAGAACGAGGGCTACGATCGCTTTCTGGCGGGCTCGAACGTAGGATAACGATATGGTCACGACACTCGAACCTCAGCTCTTCGACCAGGTCGAGGAAGCGCTGAAGGATGTGATGGACCCGGAGCTCGGCGTCAACATCGTCGATCTCGGCCTCATCTACGACCTGGGCTGGGACGAGGAGCAGGACGCCCTCGTCATCAGCATGACGCTCACCTCGGCCGGATGCCCGCTCACCGACGTGCTCGAGGAGCAGACCGCCGAGGCGCTCGACGGAGTGGTGGAGCAGTTCCGCATCAACTGGGTGTGGATGCCGCCGTGGGGCCCCGAGAAGATCACCGACGACGGCCGCGACATGATGCGCGCCCTCGGCTTCTCCATCTGACCCGCTTCGCCGCGCCTGCGCGCGCGGACTTCTCCAAACGAAACGGCCACCGCGCCCCGCTGAGGGTCCGGTGGCCGTTTCGTTTGGAGAAGTCCACGTCGTCGGCGTTCTCCCCAGCTCTGCATCGCGCTGAGTTGTGCACAGATCGCCGACCTGACCGCTGGCCGCGGACCGGGGGTGGCATCGTCATGGCATGCAGGGCGTCGCGGACACGGTGGCCCACCTCGGTGGGGTGAGCTCCACTGACGAGCTCGCTGCCCGCGGCTTCTCGTTGCGCGCCGTCGACCAGGCGGTTCGCGTGGGGGAGGTGCTCCGCGTGCGTCGCGGCTGGGTGGCGTCGCCGAGCGCTCCGGACGACGTCGTGCGCGCCGTGCGGGCGCGCGGCACGCTGAGCTGCGTGTCCCGGTTGCGCCCACTCGGCGTCTGGACCGCTGACACGGCGGATGCGCGCCTCCTGCACGTGCGGGTGCACCGCTACGAGAAGATTCCGTCTGACGCGGCGTCCCGGGGGATGCACGTGCACCGGTCCTGGCCGACGAGCATGCCGAACGGGGCACGAGGTGGAGTCGATTCGCTCGAATGGGCGCTGCTGCACGCGACGATGTGCCAGCCGCGATTCGACGCGGTCGCGTCGTGGGAGTCGGCAGCGCATCTCAAGCTGATCCGCAGCCGGAGGGTTCACGAACTGTTGCGAGCCCTTCCGCACCGCTACGCCGAGCTCGCGCACGTGCTCGCGCCCGCGGAGTCTGGCGTCGAGACTCATACGCGACTGCGGCTCCGGGCCGCAGGGATCGTCAGCCGGTCGCAGGTGCCGATCGCGGGTGTGGGCGATGTCGATCTGGTCGTCGGGGATCGGCTCGTGATCGAGGTCGACGGGCGACGGTGGCACTCGGACGCGGCATCGTTCCGGGAGGACAAACGGCGCGATCTGGCCTTGGTGGCGGCTGGGTACCTGGTGATCCGGTTGAGTTATGAGCAGGTGATGGTCCAATGGCCGTGGGTGCTCGAGACGATCCGCGGGTTGATTCGGCGCGGCGAGCACCGCTGGGGCGCGCGGCATCGCCGCGGCGCGCTCGTAAGGCTCTGATGGTGGACTTCTCCAAACCACGATGCGAGCGTGGCTCCCTGGAGCCGCACCTGGCGCCTCGTTTGGAGAAGTCCGCGACGGGCGGGAGTGCGGGCCGGGCCGGGTGGATGAGGAGCGGGTTGCGCCGGGGGCGGAGGGGTTGCGCCGGGGGCGAGCGCGGTCGGGGGTGGGGCGCGGGCGGATAGACTGGAGTGTTCCCCTCCGCGACAAGAATTGGATACCCCTGTGCTCAGCGTTAGTGACCTGGCGATCCGGGTCGGCGCACGAACCCTCATGGAGGACGTGTCGTTCCGGGTCGGTCCCGGCGACAAGGTCGGGCTCGTCGGCCGCAACGGCGCCGGCAAGACCACCCTCACGAAGGTGCTCGCCGGCGACCTGCAGCCCTCCGAGGGGTCGGTGCAGCGCAGCGGTGAGCTCGGGTACCTGCCGCAGGATCCGCGATCCGGTGACCCGGAGGAGCTGGCGCGCACGCGCATCCTGAATGCCCGCGGCCTGGGTTCGCTGCTCCTCGGGATGCAGGAGTCGTCGATGGCCATGGCATCGGACGACGCCCGGGTGAGCGAAGCCGCGATGAAGAAGTACGGCAACCTCACCGAGCGCTTCGACGCCCTCGGCGGGTACGCGGCCGAGGCCGAAGCCGCCTCGATCGCGAGCAACCTGAGCCTGCCCGACCGCATCCTCGACCAGCCGCTGAAGACCCTCTCGGGTGGTCAGCGGCGCCGCATCGAGCTGGCGCGCATCCTGTTCTCCGACGCCGAGACGCTCATCCTCGACGAGCCGACCAACCACCTCGACGCCGACTCCGTGGTGTGGCTGCGCGAGTTCCTGAAGAGCTACAACGGCGGCTTCATCGTGATCAGCCACGACATCGAGCTCGTCGGCGAGACCGTGAACCGGGTGTTCTACCTGGATGCGAACCGTCAGGTCATCGACGTCTACAACATGAACTGGCGCAACTACCTCAAGCAGCGCGAGGCCGACGAGGAGCGCCGCAAGAAGGAGCGCGTCAACGTCGAGAAGAAGGCCACCCAGCTGCAACTGCAGGCGGCCCGCTTCGGCGCGAAGGCCTCGAAGGCGGCCGCAGCGCACCAGATGGTCGCCCGCGCCGAGAAGATGCTCTCCGGACTCGAAGAGGTGCGCGCGGTCGACCGGGTGGCGAAACTGCGGTTCCCGACCCCGGTGCCGTGCGGGCGCACACCGCTCATGGCGTCGAACCTCTCCAAGAGCTACGGGTCGCTCGAGATCTTCACCGCCGTGGATCTCGCAATCGATCGCGGCTCGAAGGTGGTCGTGCTGGGGCTGAACGGCGCGGGCAAGACCACGCTGCTGCGCATCCTCGGCGGGGTCGACAAGCCTGACACCGGGCAGCTCGAACCCGGCCACGGACTCCGAATCGGGTACTACGCGCAGGAGCACGAGACCATCGACGTGAAGCGCAGCGTGCTCGAGAACATGGTCTCGGCCTCACCGAACCTCACCGAGACCGAGGCGCGGCGGGTGCTCGGCTCGTTCCTGTTCACGGGCGACGACTCGCACAAGCCGGCGGGTGTGCTCTCTGGCGGTGAGAAGACGCGGCTCGCGCTGGCGATGATCGTCGTCTCCGGTGCGAACGTGCTGCTGCTCGACGAGCCGACGAACAACCTCGACCCCGCCAGCCGCGACGAGATCCTGGATGCGCTGGCCCACTACGAGGGCGCGGTCGTGCTGGTCAGCCACGACGAGGGCGCGGTGGAGGCGCTGAACCCGGAGCGGGTGCTCATCCTCCCCGACGGCGTCGAGGACCACTGGAACAAGGACTACGCCGAACTCATCAGCCTGGCCTGACCCCTCCTCGCGACCCGTCAGTTTCGGCCCCAAAACTTGAGTTATAGGGCCAAAACTGACGGGTCGCCAGGAGGGTCAGCCGCGGCGGTCGATGATCTCGTCCTCGATCTCGGCGTCGGTCTTGCGGGCGAGGCGCTTGCGTTCGCGCTCGGCGGCGCGCTCCTGCTCCTCGGGATCGTCTTCGTTCACCCGGCGGAACTCTTGGCGCACGATGTACCCGAGCGCGACGAAGCCGAGCACGCCGAACGCGAACCACTGGAACGTGTAGGAGAGGTGGGCGCCTTCGTCGGGCGTCGGCTTCGCCGCCGGCGTCGGGCGCTCGGCGGGCGCCGGGCTCTCGGATGCCAGGAGCCCGTACGCCGAGGTGTACGTCGGCAGGCCGACCTGATCGGCGATCACCGGGAGTTCGATCGTGGCGATCTGCCCGGCGACCGCGCTCCGGTTGTCGAGGTGCGGCTCACCCGCCTTGAGGCGCGCGACGACCGTGACGGTGCCCTCGGGAGCTGCCGGGACGGCGTCGGGCGTGTCCTGCTTCTGCCCGGTCGGAACCCAGCCGCGGTCGACGACGAAGACGTCGCCGCTCTGGGTCTGGAACGGCACCAGCACATCGAACCCGACATCCCCGCCCAGCGGACGGTTGCGCACCAGCACCTGGTCGCCGACGAGGTAGTGCCCGGTCATCGAGACGGTGAGCCACTCCTGCGAGGGGTCGTAGGAGTCGAGTGCGGGCAGGGCGGTCTCGAGCGGGGTGGGTTCGGCATCGAAGTTGGTGGCGACGCGGTTGATCTCGGCCACCGCCTCATCGCGCCGGGCGAGCTGCCAGAGCGCGAGCAGAACGCAGATGATCGCGAACACGATCACGAGCGCCAGATACCCCGCCCACCGCCGGCTGAGCAGAAACCGCCACCCGATCACGAACGGGCCCCGGCCGACTCGGACAGCGGCGCCACCTCGAGCGGGAAGTCCCGCGCCTCGAGGAAGCCGCGCAGGAACTCGACGTGCTCGTCGCAGGCGAGCCAGGTCTTGCGGCGGTCGCCGGTGTGGATGCGCGGGTTGCGCCAGTCGATGCGCCAGGATCCTGCGGCACGGCACTGCGCGCGCGAGCACTCCTCGGCGGTGGGTTCGAGGCCGAGCGAGATCACGGGCGCTGGTCCTCGGCCCGGGGCGTATCCGGGCGCGGCGTCGGGTGGATGGTGAAGATCGGATGCCCGTCGGCGGCGTTCGGCCCGGACGCCCCGCCCGGTGCCGGCGCCGGCGCCGGTGCCGGCTGGGCGGGTGCGTCGTCGCCCGGCGCAGCCCCCGTCCCGCGGTAGACCTCGATCGCGGTGGGCCGTTCGGCCCGGCTCACCCAGGAGGTGCCGACGTTGCCGAGCACCACGGCGAAGTAGGGGAGCAGGATGGCCCCCGCCGCGCACACCGCCAGCCACCAGCCGTGCACGAAGAGCATCAGCACGAGGCAGACGATGCGGATGCTCATGGTCACCAGGTACTTGGTCATGCGCGAGCGCCGCTCCTCCTCGGGGGATCGCGGGATGCTCGTGACGGACTGCGCCTGTGCTCTCATGGTGTGCCCCTAGCCTACGCTCCGGAAACTGCTCCTAAGCTGGTACGGCCCCACGTCTCCCGCGAAGTTAGGACCACTGCGCCGTGACCACTCCGACCACCCCCCGCACCGTGCTCATCACCGGCGGAAACCGCGGCATCGGCTATGCCATCGCCGAGGAGTTCGTGGCCCAGGGCCACCGCGTGGCGGTCACCGCCCGCTCCGGCCAGGGCCCCGAGGGCACCCTCACCGTGCAGGCCGACGTGACGGATGCCGCCTCGATCGACGCCGCATTCACCCGCGTCGAAGAGGAACTCGGCCCGATCGAGGTCGTCGTGGCGAACGCGGGCATCACCCGGGACACCCTCCTGCTCCGGATGTCGGAAGACGACTTCACCGAGGTCATCGACACGAACCTCACCGGAGCCTTCCGCATCGTCAAGCGCGCCGCCAAGGGCATGCTCAAGGCTCGCTTCGGCCGCATCGTCCTGATCTCGAGTGTGGTCGGCCTCTACGGTTCTCCCGGCCAGGTCAACTACAGCTCCTCGAAGGCCGCCCTCGTCGGTTTCGCCCGCTCCATCACCCGTGAGCTCGGCGCCCGCAACATCACCGCCAACGTCGTCGCCCCAGGTTTCATCGAAACCGACATGACCGCCGAACTCCCCGAGGCCCAACAGGCCGAGTACAAGAAGAGCATCCCCGCAGCCCGCTACGGCACCGCCGCCGAAGTAGCAAAAGCAGTCGCCTGGCTGGCCTCGGACGACGCCGCGTACATCTCAGGCGCAGTCATCCCCGTAGACGGCGGCCTAGGAATGGGCCACTGACCCAGATAGCTCGGTGGGGGCGGATTTCGACCTCCGCCGCCTTTGAGCTC
>BADC01000207.1 GCA_000333435.1 Corynebacterium-like bacterium B27
CGAGGTGCTCGGTGCCACGATGAGACCCGGCACCTTCGCCGAACTCGTCACGGTCAAGGCGAGCTGGGTCGTGAAGAAGCCCGCCGGGCTGCCCTTCGACCAGGCGGCCGCGATCCCGATCGTCGGAGCGACCGCCTTCCACGCTCTCGTCGACACGGGAAGACTGCAAGCCGGCCAATCCGTCTTCGTCACCGGATGCCTGGGCGGCGTGGGCCGAGCGGCGACGCAGATCGCGCTGCAGCACGGAGCCACCGTCGGAGGCAGCTGTCGAAGCACGGCGAGAAAGGATGCGCTGGAACTCGGCATCGACCCGGTCGTCGACTTCGTCTTCGATCCGGAGCCGCTGCGAGGCCGATTCGACATCGTCTTCGACACGGCCGGAACCCTCCCGTACCGCACGGCGCGGGCCCTGCTGAAGCCGGGCGGGCGCATCGTCGACATCAAACCCACGCTCGGCAAACTCCTGAGGAGTGTGATGCCCGGCCCGTACACTTTGGGCTCTCTGCCCGGAGGGGAGGTGCTCAAGGAGGTCGCGCGCGCCGCGGAGGCGGGGGTGCTGTCGCAGCCGATCGCGCGCACTGTGCCTCTCGCGGAAGCGATCCGGGCCCTGACCCAGTACGAGCGCACTGCCGCCTCCCGGGGAGGTAAGCTCATCGTCACGAATTCCGAACGGCCGTAATCGGCGCCCGAATCGCCGAAGCCGACGCCCGCCGAGACGCCCCTCTCCGACCGTCGAGCGCGGTGACACTCGCTGGACTCACCGGCCGGAGCCGCACCCCAGCTCGTTCGGGCTGGTCGAGGCGGCCGGCGGAACGCTGAGCCTGCTCGTCATCGCCACGGCGACCGATCTGGTGCAGGTGATCATCGGCTGGCGCCGGCCGTCAGCTCCTTGCTAGCCGGAACGGCCCACGCGCCAGTAGCCGATGAACGTGATCTGCTCCTTGGGGATGCCTGTCTGAACGGCATGGCGGCGCACGTCCCGGGGCAGCGACTGCTCCCCGGCCACCCACACCGCCTGCTCCGGGCGGGACGGGAGGCCGGTGGCCATGCTGAGCGCGGCGGAGCCGGGTGCATGCCCGTGCTCGCGCACGACCCAGTGCACGGTCACGCCCGCGGGGGCGTCGATCGCCCGAACGTCGGCGTCGTCGGGAATCTCGAGTACGGCGGCGCCCTCGACGGTCCGGGGGAGCGACCCGAGGATGCCCGCGGCGGCCGGGAGTGCGCTCTCGTCGGCCACCACGAGCAACGGATGCCCGAGCATCCGGGTGTCGAAACCGATGCCCTCGTCGATGATCCCGACGACATCACCCGGGTTCGCCGAACGGGCCCACGACGCGGCGGTCGGTGCGTCGTGGCCGCCGTGCCCGTCGCCGTGCATCACGAAGTCGATGTCGAGCTCGTCGCCGCCCGGCAGGCGGCGGAACGCCCGGACGGTGTAGTTGCGGAGGATCGGCCGAGTCGCCTTCGAGGTGGTGAGGAACTTCACATAACTGACGGTGTCGAGCTTATGAGGCGCGTGCGCGAGGTCGCCGCCGTCGACCGGCAGGAACAGCCGGAACCACTGGTCGAACCCCAGCGGAGTGAAGCGCGCGAGGTCGTCGCCGCCGAGCACGACGCGGGTGAAGGACGGCGAGACCCGCTCCGTGCGGAGCACGCGGCACACGAGCAACTCCGCCTGCGTCGGCTTGGTGCGGGTCGCCCGCATGTTCGTTCGAGCCATGTAGGTTAGCCTAACCTAACCACTGGCCGCATGCGAGAAGTTCTCCGGCCGGCGACTACCCGCGCCGATTGTGCTCCGCGAGCGACTCCATCGAGACCACCGGACCGGTGCGCAGGATGAGCGCCTTCTTGCGGAGGAAGCGCAGCAGGCCGGCCGGGCCCATCCGCGACCCGCCGAGGCCCGAGCTCTTGAAGGCCACCTTCTCGACGTCGCGCATGATTCCGATCGTCAACGAGGTGTCCTGCAGACTGATGGCGCCGGCGTCGAGGCGGCGGGCGATGGCGTCGGACTCATCGGCGCTGCCCGAGATGACCGCCCCGGAGAGGCCGAACTCGGAGTCGTTGGCCAGGTCGACGGCTTCGTCGATGCTGTCGTACGGCATGACCGGCATCACCGGTCCGAAGGTCTCTTCGGTCATCAACCGCATCGAGTGGTCGACGTCGACGACAACGGTCGGGCGCATGTACCGGCCGCCGCCCTGCTCGATGCTGGGGCCGCCCGTGAGAACAGACGCACCGTGTTCGACGGCGTCCTGCAGGTGGTCGTCGACGATCTCGGCCTGGCGCTCGAGGATGAACGGCCCGATGTGCCCGTGCGTCGGGTCGGGATAGCTGAGTTCGAGCGCCTCCGACTGTCGCACGAGCTCGGCCACGAACGGCTCGTAGATGGTGCGATCGACATAGATGCGCTCGGTCGAGAAGCACAGCTGCCCGGTGTTGTGCACCGACCCCTTGAGCACGGCCGCCGCGGCCGAGCCGACGTCGGCCGAGCCCGTCACGATCGCGGCGTCCTTCCCGCCGAGTTCGAGGAAGGCGGGGATGAACCGGGCGGCGCACGCCGCCGCGATCAGCCGGCCGGTCGCCACGCTGCCGGTGAAGTAGAGGGCGTCGACGTTCTCGATGACCGCTTGGCCGAC
>BADC01000206.1 GCA_000333435.1 Corynebacterium-like bacterium B27
CTCGGGCATCATTTCCAGGGCCCTCACCGGGATATCGCCGTGGAAGTCGCCAAGTACTCGGGCTCAACCGCGGTATCTGAGGGCAATGATCTTGCTTCGGCGAACATCATCTGCGAGGGCAACACGTTCGACGCGATCGTGCGGTATTCCCCGACGGTGCCGCCCTGGTCAGCGATCTACTTCTCCGGCGTCCAGACAGGGCTGGTCCGCGACAGCGTGATCCGCCAATCGGACGACACGGCCGTCATGATCGCGGGCGGCTGCGTCGGAGTAGTCGTGACGGGAACCATTGCAGCAACGACACAGGTCTGCGTCTACCTAGGTGCCTCACGGTCCTGCAGTGTCATCAACAACCCGCGTCTCCAATCGGCGAACGACATCGGAATTGCCGTGCACGCGCGTCCGGGGGCTGAGTACACAGAAGGAAACCACCTCATCTCCGGGAACGTGATAGTCGGCACCGATCGCAACGCCATCACCGTTGAAGGGGTCTCGGGGGTCTTGGTGACGAGCAATGTGATTCGTGGCGCTGGCGCTGGCGCTGACCCTGGCCCGCGTCGCCAGACCACCATCACGGACACGGCAACATTCATTTACTCGGGCGCCGTGCCCTACACCTGCCGCAACACCGGTCCGAAAACCATTTACGTCGGGGACGCGAGCGTCACAACGGAGTCTGGTGCTGCGGTCGCACCGGGGGCAACGTACACGTACCATCCCCAAACAGGAACCGGGACCACGTCCGACCCGTATGTGCCCGGGTACCCGGCCTACGCGATCACCGCGCCCGGTGAGACCTCCGCTGTCACCCGTACTCTGCCAGACACCTACATCGCGGCGATCCTCGTGCAACCCGTGACTCAAGGCGGAATGACCACGCGCCCCGACCGAGTCTCCGTGATCGGCAACCTCGTGACTTTGGGCACTTCGAACGGGGGATCGACCGGGATCGTCGGAATCCGCACTAGCGGGGCGCTCGAAGACTTCACCTGCATTGGCAACAACATCGATTCGGACATCCAGCGCCAATACCAGTTCACAACCGCATTCGGCGCGGGCAACAACGTTCAGGTCCCCGGGCGAACAGATGGAAAGTTCTACAAGGCGGCAGGCGCATCCGTCTTCTACCCATTTACCCTCGGTCCGGCGTCAACACCCTCGTAAGTAGGCGATAGCAGCGGGACGGCCGCCGGCCGCTCCACACCAATTGACTACGGGTCCCTGGCTCTACTTTGGGAGGGTCAGGGGCCCTTTGTTTCGTTTGGCGACCTATAGAGTGTGCGCGTGGATGGCTGGGGACTCGGTTGGACGATCGTTGGTGCGCTTGCGGGGATCGGCGCATTCGTCTATGGCGTGCGGTCCTACCAGCGAACCTTCCCCAAACGGCGGATCGAGTACGTCGTCGAGGCAACACCGCTCGTGAATACGATGGTTCCCGTCGAGGTTTCATTCAAGGGATCTCCGGTCAAACACCCGTTCCTTATTCGACTGACCATCGCCTCCAGTAGCCGCGCAGATATTCCCAGCGCTTCGTTTGACTCAGACGCTCCAATCACGTTTTCGGTTGCGGATCGAGTTGTGGCCGTGATTGATCAGGAAGACGAAGGGATAGAGGCTCTAGTTGACGGACAGTTGATCGTCATAAGGCCGCAGCTCATTCGGACGACCGCTGTAATCACCTTCGCGCTACTCACTGAGGGGAGATATCGTGACGTTCGTATATCGAACCCACTAATCGACATCGACGTGCGCGAGCGTAACAGCGCCGGCGCATCGAGGATGGGTGTTCGGGAGATCGCGTCTGTCGTTACGAGCATCATCGGCATGGCGATCGTCGCCGGAATTCTGCTGACGTCCTGGACCACTCCTCTCCTCAGCGTGGTTGGGATTCTCATCAATCGCCTAGCGTCGAGCGATTGAGTCCGCAGCGTTCCACCGTCGCCTGCTAGGCAATGCTCGTCCCGGTCGTCCTCGGGGCCATCGATACACTTCCACCGTGCTCAACTGGGTGTTCGCGGCCGCGTTCGGATTGTTCTGGTTAGCGCTCGGCATCGTTCTCGTGATCTACCGCCGCCAGATGTCTCGATGGCAAATGAGCCTCAGCCCGAGGAACCGGAGGATGACGCCGACCAACACGGCCATCACCGGGTTCGGCTCGATAGCCGTTGGCGTTGGATGGCTGATCGCCGCCATCGCTATGGTCATTCGAGATTGACCTGAATTCCATGACGAGCCCCTGGCTCTCCTTTCGGGAGAGTCAGGAGCCCTGTTGGTCGTCTGCTACGTCTGTGGAGCAACTATGCTTTCCGATTATGGCGGGCAGAGGTGATCGGATACAGAACGCCCGTCGGAGCGGGCGCGGGCAGTACGCCGCCCCTTCGCCTGTTCTGTTTGTTCACGAACAGAAAGGGTGTGCCTGCGACGAGAGCGTCTATCAAGTCGATCTCGAAACGTCAGGACACGGCATCGTCCAGCGCGTCCACTACGAGCGTGGGAAGCTCGTTTTCTTTGCAATCGTGCACACGGTTGATGGCACAGAGGTTTACTCGGTTGACAGCGGTCACGGTCATTTGCACGACCACCCTACGGGGCATCGACGAGCCGATGATCGTCGTGACATTCGCGCACTTTATTCGGCAGAGGATGTTGACAAGGCCTTTGACGAAGGCTATGAGTTAGCGCACAATCATTACAAGAAGACCACCGGGGGGGCATAGTATGACACACATGACCGACAGAGATGCCGCCACACGTCGCGTAATGAAGTCGCTCGCCAAGCGTGGATCGACTATGACGCTGCCTGTCGTGAACGATAATGGCGTGTCACCGATCGTCGTGGCACTTCCGGGCGAGAACCTTCACGACGTGACGTGCCGCGTCGATGCCATCGGCGGAGCCGCGAACGTCGTCCTTGCCTATCCTGACAAGTTTCTCGTGGGTGGTTTCGCGCGCGAAGTGGTCGCGAAGATCGAAGCCGATGGCGAGATGCTAACCGCGCACATGAAGTCGACGATCGACATGTTCTTCGACGTGATTGCCACAACTGACGCAGAAAGCATCATGCTCCGGTTCGAGCGGACTAGCTCGCGGATTGAAGAGTACGCCTTCTAACGGTTCAGTCAATCGCCGCCCGTTGTCATGGGCCTGGCGCGTTCAATTGTTCCGACGAACACGTACCCGGCGAGCTGGTGTTCGTCCCAGTCGTCATCGTCGACGAGTTCGAACACCTCGACGACGTCCGGTAGCTCGGTGGGGCGTCGCAACCGCACTGGTGGGTGTGTGGCACCGTCGGGCAGCGGCACGGTGATGGCTTCGGTGCGCAGCGGAAACCGGTAAGTCAGGGTGGCCCGGAACGTCGACGCCGGCATGGGATCAGGGTAGCCGGGACTGCCGCAGTTGGGAGCCTCGCTGGTACGGTGTGGTCATGAGCGGGGATGGTTCTGGGGTGGACCGGCGGTCGGTGCTTATCGGCGTGACTGGGGCGGCGACGCTTGGTATCGGGGCGTTGGTGGTGGGCCCGGATGGTGCCGCGTGGGCGAAGCCTGTGATTCGTGAAGCGCTTGGTGTGCCTCGCGCGGTCGCGTCGGAGCCGTCGAGCACGGGCGCGACGACCCTGTCGCAGGAGTACTACGGCATCACCAGTTTCTACGGCGGCACGGCATCCGTTGCGGGCGCGTTCACGCTGGATTCGGGCACGACCTACCCGGAGGGGTCCGACCTGGTTGTGACGTTCGCTGACCCGCTCGAGCTGACCGTGGATCAGCCGGTGTTCGTTGATGCTTCGACGGGCGCTTTCGCGTTCACGGTGCGGTACACGCCGTTGCACCCGGCGGAGTACTCGGACACGGTGATGACGGTCAGCGCACCGGGATTCACGCCGGCCGAAGCGATCGTGTATATCCCAGAGCCAGACTGAGCGTTTCGGTCTAGGTGAGGTCTTTCACCTCTGCGGCCGGCGCGTTGTTCTTCACCGACTCGATGCCCTTCTCGGCGCTCGCCTTCGTGGTGTAGCCCTCAGATGTGGCGATGATCTCCCCGTTGCCCGCTTTGAGTCGGAACCGGTACTCGCCGTTGCTGGACTTGTAGATCTCGAACTTGCCCGCCATGGTCATCCCCCTCGGGTTGTGCACCACCTCGTCGTGGTCTCGCCGCCACCGTACATCCGTGGGAGTGGTGGGGTCTAGCCATCTGCCACGCCGCCGGCACTGTTCGCGGAGCTCGGCGTACCCGCGGTCGTAGACGTTTCGAGTTCGGCGTTGAGTGCGTGCAGCCAGGCACGGTTGAGGCTGGGGCGGCGGTTCCCGAAGAACTCGAGCTCGGGGAGGATACCGGGCGAGATCCAGATAGTGCCGCGGCCGCTCCCGCCGGCCAGATCGTTGGTCCAGGGGAACGCGAACGATTCGCCGCGCCGGGCTTCGCGAGCATCACGATCTTCAGCTGCGCGAGGGCGCGGTCGTCGATGTCGACCGAGCGAGTCTGGCCGTAGATCAACCGTTCCATGCATCCGATGGTGGGCCTGGCGTCGGTTGCGTGTCAAAATCCCTTCCTTGACATTCGAACACATGTTCTAATGAAGTATGGGCACGAACAAGCGGTACGCGGACTCTCTGGACCGGCGCACGATGAAGCGGTTGGCCGAGAAGGATCTCCGCCCGCGCGTGCAGTCCCTGCCGCCGCTGATCGTGAACGCCGAAGAAGACCCGCCCACGAAGGCACCCGAGCCCATCCCGGTGACCGCGTGGGTGCCGGTTAGCGCAGGCATTGTGCAGATCGAGGGTGAGGCCGAGGAGTGGAACAAGACCGCGGTGCGGATTTCATGGACGGAGAACGGCGTCGGGCACGGGGCGTGGGTCTACTTGGGGTCAATCAAGCGGCGATAGAGGTCCACGCGTGCCCTCTGGGCGCCAGCCCGACTTCTCGTACGGGCGCGACATGCGAACACCCTAAAGCGACCCACCGACAGCTACTATCGTCCCTACATCGCACGCCGAGGGGGACGACATCACGCTAACACTGCCGCTCTACGTCTTCATCGACGAATCCGGCAACCTCGACTTCACAGGCAAGGGCACCGACCACTACGTCCTGACTGCATTCCTCACCGTCGACCCAATGGCATGCGCTCAGAAGCTGTCTGAACTCAAGTACGAATTCTTGGGGCGAGGGCTCTCAGACCAAATCCCGTTCCATGCCACTGAAAACTCAGTCGGCACCAGAAAGCGAGTTATCCAGTCGCTGTGCTCCACAAGCGACCACGGATGCACCGTACACAGCATCTACTGCGACAAGCACCTCGCTCACCCGTCACTGCATACACCAGAACGGTTCTATTCACTGATCGGCGGTGCGCTCGCCAAATACTTACTCAAAGCCGTGAACCCGATGGCGGACCCCATCATCCTGATGTTCGACTCAGCGCTTTCCGCCAAGCAACGAAACGCCTTCATCAAAGCCGTAAAGCCGACGCTCAACTTGATAGGCCGCGCACATCACATCATGTTCAAACCGGTCAAAGAAGACGTGAATGGGCAGATCGCCGACTACTATGCCTGGTCACTTTTCCGAAGCCTCGAAGCCAAAGACGACTCCTGGCTGAAATCTCTCCCACACAACCACACCACGTTCGACATGTTCCAAAGAGGACACACCCGCTACTGGTAAAAACGACCACCCCGCCTAGCCTTTCGGCAGAACCCAGGGGTTCTTATCAGCGGGGTGGGACCTTTGAAGCGAGATTAACACGCCCCACCGACAATTGGAATCAAATGGAGCGTATTGGAATGTATTGGAGTGTAAGGGAACGTCTAGTGGACGTTATACAGGAGTGTGGTGGGCGGCAACTTTACCGGCGCGGCGATCGTTCACCTGAGCTGACAACCACTCCGAGAACTCTGACACCAGCGGCCGTTGACGGTTCGCCTCAACAGATGCGAGGAACACGACCATCAGTTCCGCCCATTCATCGTCACGCTCAGGCATGTTCATGATCTGATGCACACGCTGATGCGACTTGCCCAACAGGGTTGCAGCTTCACGCAACGACACACCCTCAGCCTGCAACGACTCCGCCGCCTTCCGCGCCTCAGCCCACGCCGCCCCCTTCAACAGTTCCGCAAGAGCATCAAGCTTCGCTTCCTCTTGCAGGTGAGCTTGAGCAGTCGCCGGCATCTCGTATGAAACGACGAGCTCGATGGCGTTCACGGGTTCGCCCGTGATCTCGTGGATGTAATCCTTCGCCATCTCATCCACCTCGGACAGGCGACGGGCCTGGGTTGCTCCGTCGAGTTCGGGGATCTCGATGTACCAGAACTTGCCGTCCCGCTTCACGGTGATGTTGTAGCTCATGATCACTTCCCTTCGGCTGCTTTGGTGGCTTGTTTGATGATGGTCTTGGCGAGCATTTCGCCGATCTCCTTGTGTCGGGGCACCATCACGACGGTTCCGTTGATTTTGAACTTGTCGTGATTGGTGCCTCCGGTGTACTCGAAGGAGACGTTTCGGTCGGCTGCGATCTTCGCGATTCGCTTTTCGAGGTCTGCCTTCTTCATAACTATAGTCTAGTCAGAGATAGACAGATGTGTCAAGTTGAAACTAGACAACGTGAGCGCCGCCGCGATAAGAGTGGACGGCGCGACGAGTCTTGTCCCCCTCCCACGAGACGGACTAAATTGACATGCCATGGCCAGGCGTGCGCGTGGGTCCGGGAGCCTGTCGCTCGACGGACGCGGGTTATGGACGGCGGGAATCGAGTTGCCGTCCGCTACAGGGAAACGTCGACGAAAAGTGTTCCGTTCGAAGGATCGCGAGACTGCGGTCGCCAAGCTGCGCGCCTACCTTCGCTTACACCCTGGACTCATCAATCCAAGCAGAGTTCATCAACCCTTCGAGGATGAGTTGGCCGAAGTCACTGTCTCGGACTGGTTGACCGAATGGCTGACCAACGTAGCCCCGGAAGAGGTGCGCCCTAAGACGCTCGGGGGATACTCCACTATTGTTAGGCGTCAAATTGAGCCGACGATCGGGCACATCGCGATACGCGATCTTCGCGCTCGCGATGTGCGCCAAATGTCAGCATCCATTCAGGCCGCTGGCCTCTCACCTACCACCGCAAATCAGGCCCACAGAGTGCTGTCCGTCGCGCTCACAGCCGCCCAGCGGGACGAGGTCGTGGAACGGAACGTGGCGAAACTCATACCTCCGCCTCGTAAGGCAAGAAGTCCCCAGCAAGCGCTCACCCTAGAAGAATGTCACCGCGTCCTGCAGGCAGCGCGAGGACAGCCGCTTGAATCCATGTGGTACGCCGCGCTCTTCTCCGGTGCCAGGCAAGGCGAACTTCTAGGCATGCAGCGTCAACTAATGGATGCCGACTTCATGGAGATTTCTTGGCAGCTTCAACGCCTCTCCTGGCGACACGGATGTGGGGGCAACTGCGGTTGGGCCAGAGGCTCCGATTGCCCGATGAAAGTCGTTCCCGCGCCGGCCGACTGGGAGAGCCGCCACCTCACTGGGGGGCTCTGGCTCACGCGCCCGAAGTCTCGTGCCGGACGGAGGTTAATTCCTGTCGTCGGCGCATTTAGGCAAGCGATTCAGGACCACCTCGCCCTGGCGGATGACCCCAACCCGTTCGGGCTTGTCTGGCATATGCCGGATGGCAAACCGATCGACCCAAAGTTGCACCTGCGCATGTGGTATCGGCTGCTAGACAGGGCTGGTGTCAAACGGGTGAGATTTCACGACGCACGCCACACAGCAGTTGACATGCTCTATTCCGCGAACGTGCCCGAAGACGTGATTCGGGAGCTCGTCGGCCATTCGACTTGGGAAACGACTCGCTTATACAAGACGCCGATGAACCGCGCTCGCCTGGCCGCTGCCATGGAAAGCGTTGGAGTGTTACTTGACAGCCAGAGCGAATCGAGTGATCGCCGATCGCGCGAATTAGTCGGGAACACGGCTCACTCCGAGCGTTAGGTCCGGGGCCAGTCCGCAGGAGCCCCTGGGCATGTAAGTGCGGCAACATTCTGGCAACAACTCCTGAGATTCACACAAGCGCTAACAGCCTCTATAAATCATCGAGGCACGGAATAATCAGGCATCCCGCAGCATTGCCCGTCATTCTGTGGCGCTCAAACGGTTTCAAATCCCACCGGTACCGCCACAGTCAAAGCCCCGTGATCCCTTGAGAACAAGGGAATGCGGGGCTTTTCCTGTGTAGCCTCCTGCGTCTGGCAGCTTTGGCGGGACGCCTGGACCGGGTCTTCCTGGCGGAGCGCCCTCCGCGCCCCCGAACGTCGCCGAGATCGGTGACCGCTCTGAGGCGGTGGAGCCTCGCCCACCTCCGCGAAGACGACCACTCCCTCGACCTCTACGCCGACAACTTGCTCTACGAGACCGGCGAGAGCACGACCGTCGACGTCGCAGTGCCCGGCCGCGATGCGGTCAAGAAGGTCAACGTCTGGACGGGTGAATCCCGTCAGCACGACAACACCCGCATCCAGAACGGGAACACGATCCTCATGATCACCCTCGTGCCCGGCGAGACGGCTTGGTTCATCGTCGATCGAGCACGAGCAGGCGTGGACACGCCGCCCGCGCACGTCGTCAAGTTGACCATCGCCTTGGACAGCTGGGACGCCGGGGATGACGTGCACATCGCAGAGGACCGAGGACTCGGGTACGTCAGGAAAGAAGTCCGCCCCTCAAGTCCGCCATCCAACGCACCTTCGTCCGCCCGTACGGGCTGGAAGTTCCAGTCCGCGTCATCGGGTCGCATCCGCGCTGCTCAGCCGGTGACGGCCTTCACAGCGCTCACCGCGAGCAGCGCGATGAGACCGCCCGACCAGGCCAGCAGCACGACCCCCGCATAGATCATCTGGGTCGCGAGCCCCACGGCGCCGAGGCGTCCGGCAACCCGCACGCCGGCGATCGCGTGGCCGAGCGTCAACGCCCCGCCGACGAAGGCCAGCACGCTGGCGAGCGACAGCGCGACACCGACGGCGACACCCGGCCGGGCGCCGCTGAGCGCCACCACGATGAGGGCGATTGTGGCCGCGAACACCAGTCCCAGCGCGATCAGGTCGAAGAATCGCGCACGTCGAGCGTGGGTGTTCGCTCCAGGCCAGAACGACCGCGTGTATGCGGGGCCGAAGAGCCAGGAACTGGCCGCGGCGTGCTCGTGCTTCGTCCACTCGGTGCCGGACCACCACCGCTCGCGGCCGGGCGCGTGCGGGTCGGGATACCAGCCGGGTGGCGGGAGGATCGGGGTGTGGCTCATGGTCGACGGTGTCAGACGGCGCCGAGGGTGAGCGCCTCGGTGAAGGCGGCCTCCGTCTCGCGCACCAGCTCCTTGGCGGTGCGGCCGCTGCGCCGGGCGGTCTCGTAACAGGCCAGCGCGATCTGGGCCGCGAAGACCGCGATCCGCTCCTCGGTGCCCCGCCTCTGCAGCACCTCGGCGAGCTTGGCGGCCACCTGCTGGGTCTTCAGGGCGTCGCGGGCGCGGAGTTCGATGTGCTGCTCGAGCAGGCGCGAGCGGCGGTCGTAGGCGTCGAGCTCGACGGCGGCCCTCTCGCAGAGCTCGAGGACGATGGGGCGCAGCTGTTCGATGGCCGTGCGCGAGTCGTGCGCGGCGCCGATGCTGTCGTCCTGCCCGGCCAGCGCGATGGCGTCGAGCATGGCCTGCTCCTTCGCGAAGAGCACCTCCGTCTTGTCGCCGAAGTAGCGGAAGAACGTAGTGCGCCCGACCTCGGCCCGGGCGGCGATGTCGCTCACCGACACGTCGTCGAAGCCGCGCAGCGCGAACAGTTCGTCGGCCGCCTCGACGATGCGCTGGCGCGCCTGGCGCTGCTTGCGCTCGACGAGGGACTCGGAGACGAGGGGTCCGGCAGGGTCGCCGGTCGCCGGAGATGGGCTGCTCACACCGTCATCCTACTCTCAGTCGGATTCCGGAACTAAAAGGTACTCAGAGTGTTATGGTACGGAGTACCGAACTGAAAGGATTGCACATGTCCGAGAAATCTGCCGGTCTCCCGCTCGGCCGGGTGATGATGTCCACTGCAGCTGCCGGCCTCGCAGTGGGAGTCTTCGCCGCCGACTTCAACAAGACCCACATCTACAACCCCGAGTGGACGCCGCACGCGAAGATCCACACCGGTCAGACCATGAGCATGGGGTTGGGGCTAGCACTCGCCACCCTGTACGGGTTGTGGGCGCGCCCCCGCGCGTCGCGCATCGCCCTCGACGGCGCCGCCGTCACGGGGAGCATCTACCACCTCGGCCAACTCACCGCCGGACTGTACCCGGGCACGGCGACCGCCGATCCTCCGCGCAAGGACAACTGGTCACAGCTGCTCACCACCGTGCCGGTGCTGGTGCTCACGGGCGTCGGCTACCTGCTCGAACGGCGCCGGATGACGAACGCGGACGGGGGTGGCCGCCGTGCGTGAGTCGCTGTCGGCCGACGACCGGCTGGAGATCCAGGAGACCATCGCGCTGCACGCCCACATCTTCGACGCGCATCGACTCGACCGGCTCGAGGAGCTGTTCACCCCCGACGCCGTGTACGACATGTCGCGGTCGGGAATCGGAACCTTCGCGGGGATCGACGTCATCCGCGGCGCGGCCGCGCAGATGATCGACAGCGGACACTTCCCGCTCCAGCACTCGGTGACGAACATCGTCATCTCGAGCGCTGCCGATGACGTGGTGATCGCCCTGTCCAAGGGCCTCATGGTCATGGCTGACGGCGCGATCCAAGGCGTGAACCACGAGGACACCCTGCGGCGGCACGACGGCCGGTGGCGCATCAGCCGCCGGATCATCACGCCGGTGCAAGCGGCGCCGGCCGCGGAACCGGGGGCGCCGCGATGACGGCCACCCAGCGCATC
The DNA here is from genome assembly GCA_000333435.1 of Corynebacterium-like bacterium B27. GTDB lineage: Bacteria > Actinomycetota > Actinomycetes > Actinomycetales > Microbacteriaceae > Herbiconiux. The sequence continues at coordinate 10,884 of BADC01000206.1, forward strand.
CAGTACCACCGGTACGGCGGACCTGAGGTCCTCCGGCTCGAGGAGTTCGAGCCGGCCGAACCCAAGGCGCGCGAGATCCTCGTCCGCGTCCGGGCCGCGGCGGGCAATCCGATGGAC
>BADC01000205.1 GCA_000333435.1 Corynebacterium-like bacterium B27
CCGAGAGCTACCAGCGACGCCCGCCCGTTTCCGAGAACGTCATCGCTAATGTCGTAGAGCGTCACGTCGTAACCATAGAACGCGGTCTGAAATGCGATCTGGGTACCGAGAACGCCGCATCCCGCAATCACTATGTTCTTCATGGTATTTTCCAATTCAGACGACGCGCGCTGGATTGCCGCGTCCTCTCACGCAGCAAGATGCCCCGCTGCAATATAGGCGAATGTCATTGCTGCCCCCAATGTCGCTCCGGCGCCAGGATAGGAATCGCCGAACGGCGATGCCGAGCTGTTGCCGATTGCATACAGACCGGGAATAGGGGCGCCATCGGCCCGCTCCACCTGGGCGTTCGCGTTGACGCGGATACCGCCCTTGCTGCCGATGTCACCGATATAGATGCGGATAGCGTAGAAGGGCGGCTTGTCGATCGGTACGAGGCTTGGGTTTGGGGATGCGGATCGCTCACCAGACATCGTCTGGTCGAAAAGGGAGTCGCCACGGCCGAATTGTGGATCTTTGCC
>BADC01000204.1 GCA_000333435.1 Corynebacterium-like bacterium B27
CGCCGGGGGCGTGCTCCTCCTGACCGCGGGCCTGGTGGCGGTGCTCGTCTTGCGCCGCCGGGAGCGGATGCGCGCCGGGGGCTGAGGGCGCCCGGCTCTGCCGACGGCGAACACGTGCCCCGTCGCACGTTCACTCCAGTAGATTCAAACCACTGCAAGTGAATTGGAGCGACACACATGGCCGAAACGGCTCTTCCATCCAGCGTCTTCGACCGTCTGTTGAAGGACCGCATCATCTGGCTCGGGTCTGAGGTTCGCGACGACAACGCGAACGAGATCTGCGCCAAGATCCTTCTGCTCGCGGCTGAGGACCCCAAGCGCGACATCTACCTCTACATCAACTCTCCCGGCGGCTCCATCACGGCGGGCATGGCGATCTACGACACCATGAAGTTCGTGCCGAACGACATCGTGACCGTGGGGATCGGAATGGCCGCGTCGATGGGCCAGTTCCTCCTCACCTCCGGCACCAAGGGCAAGCGGTACATCACGCCGAACGCGCGTGTTCTGCTGCACCAGCCGCACGGTGGGTTCGGTGGCACCGCATCCGACATCCAGACCCAGGCGCAGCTCATCCTGAGCATGAAGCAGCGTCTCGCCGAGATCACCGCCGCCCAGACGGGCAAGACCGTCGAGCAGGTCAACGAAGACGGCGACCGCGACCGCTGGTTCAGCGCTCAGGAGGCGCTGGAGTACGGCTTCGTCGACCACGTTCGCGAGTTCGCGACCGACGTGGCCGGCGGCGGCGGAACCGACGCCTGAGCACCGATCCGAGCTTTCGAGAGAACAGGGAACAGAACCAATGGAGACACCCACCTTCGGTGCGAGTGCATACCGCAACGGCACGATGCCGACGGATCGCTACATCCTGCCGAGCTTCGAGGAGCGCACGGCCTACGGCTTCAAGCGCCAAGACCCGTACGCGAAGCTGTTCGAGGACCGCATCATCTTCCTCGGCGTGCAGATCGACGACGCGTCGGCCGACGACATCATGGCCCAGCTGCTGGTGCTCGAGTCGCAGGATCCGGATCGTGACATCGAGATGTACATCAACTCGCCCGGTGGCTCGTTCACCGCGATGACGGCGATCTACGACACGATGCAGTACGTGCGCCCGCAGATCCAGACTGTGTGCCTCGGCCAGGCGGCCTCCGCCGCTGCCGTGCTGCTCGCGGCCGGCACGCCGGGCAAGCGGCTCGCGCTGCCGAACGCCCGCATCCTCATCCACCAGCCGGCCACCGGCCAGGGCGGCGGCCAGGCGTCCGACATCGAGATCCAGGCCCGCGAGATCCTGCGCATGCGCGAGTGGCTCGAGGGCACCCTCTCGAAGCACTCCAACCGCACCCTCGAGCAGGTCAACAAGGACATCGACCGCGACAAGATCCTCTCGGCCGACGAGGCGCTGGAGTACGGCCTCATCGACCAGGTGCTCTCCTCGCGCAAGAACGTCCCCGCGCTCGTCAGCTGACACCGCGCGGATGCGGGCCGCTCGCGACCCCGACCAGGACTGGTTGACCGACAGCCGGGCCATCCGGAAGATCTCCTTCTTCCCGGATGCCCCGGCTGTCGCCGCATCCTGGCCGCTGACGGTGCCCGCGGTCGCCCAACTGCACGAGGATGGGCTCGAGCTCGCGCCCGGGATCACCTTCCTGGTCGGCGAGAACGGCAGCGGCAAGTCGACGCTGCTCGAGGGCATCGCAATGGCGTTCGGCTTTCCGGCCGAGGGCGGCTCACGCAACGGGGGCGCGTCGACGAGGCGCAGCGAGTCGCCGCTCGGCGAGTGGCTGAAGCTCGAGCGCGGCGTTGTGTCGCCGAAATGGGGGTTCTTCCTCCGCGCCGAGACGATGCACGGGTACTACAGCTACCTCGAGGCGCTGCCCGGCTCGCCCGACGGCGACCTCCATGAGATGAGCCACGGCGAGTCCTTCCTCGCCCTGCTCGAACGCAAGATCGACTCGCCGGGGTTCTTCTGCCTGGACGAGCCGGAAGCCGCGCTCAGCTTCGGGTCGACGCTACGGTTCATCGGAGCGCTGGATGCGCTGGCCAAGGCGGGCGCGCAGGTGATCTGCGCGACGCACTCGCCGGTGCTGGCGGCGCTGCCGGGGGCGACGATCCTCGAGGTGGGTGAGTGGGGCATCCGCGAGACCGAGTGGGACGACCTCGAGCTGGTGCAGCACTGGCGCGGATTCCTGAACGCACCCGGGAGATACCTGCGGCACGTCATCGATTGAGTCACGGCGCGAGCGAATGTGGCGTGGGTGGCGGTGTCTGTCGGGGGGACGGGTTAGGCTCGTCAGAACACAGTGTTGAGGAGGCTGGGCATGGCACGCATAGGAGAGAGCGCCGACTTGCTCAAGTGCTCGTTCTGCGGAAAGAGCCAGAAGCAGGTTCAGCAGCTCATCGCCGGCCCAGGTGTGTACATCTGCGACGAGTGCGTGGAGCTGTGCAACGAGATCATCGAAGAGCGTCTGTCCGAGGCCAGCGAAGAAGCGGCCGGCGAATTCGAACTGCCGAAGCCCAAAGAGATCTACTCCTTCCTCGAGGAGTACGTCATCGGGCAGGACGCCGCGAAGCGCGCCCTCAGCGTCGCTGTCTACAACCACTACAAGCGCACCCGCGCCCGCACGGCCATCGTCTCGGCCGAGCAGCAGGCGCAAGAGGTCGAGATCGCGAAGAGCAACATCCTGCTCATCGGGCCGACCGGATGCGGTAAGACCTATCTCGCGCAGACCCTGGCGAAGCGGCTCAATGTTCCCTTCGCCGTCGCTGACGCGACAGCGTTGACCGAAGCGGGCTACGTCGGCGAAGACGTGGAGAACATCCTGCTGAAGCTCATCCAGGCCGCCGACTACGACGTCAAGCGGGCCGAGACGGGCATCATCTACATCGACGAGGTCGACAAGATCGCCCGGAAGGCCGAGAACCCGTCGATCACGCGCGACGTGTCGGGCGAGGGCGTGCAGCAGGCGCTGCTGAAGATCCTCGAGGGCACGGTGGCGAGCGTTCCGCCGCAGGGCGGGCGCAAGCATCCGCATCAGGAGTTCATCCAGATCGACACCACGAACGTGCTGTTCATCGTGGCGGGCGCCTTCGCCGGCCTCGAAGAGATCATCTCGCAGCGCGCCGGCCGCCGGGGCATCGGCTTCAACTCGCCGCTCTACAGCAAGAAGGCCGAAGCGAGCCTGTTCGGTGAGGTGCTGCCCGAAGACCTGCACAAGTTCGGGCTGATCCCCGAATTCATCGGCCGCCTGCCCGTCGTCACCACCGTCACGCCGCTCGACCAGACGGCGCTCATGGCCATCCTGACCGAGCCGCGCAACGCCCTGGTGCGGCAGTACCAGCGCATGTTCGAGCTCGACGGGGTGGAGCTCGACTTCGACCACGACGCGCTCGAGGCCATCGCCGACCTCGCGGTGCTGCGCCAGACCGGCGCCCGGGGCTTGCGCGCCATCATGGAGGAGGTGCTCGGGCCGATCATGTTCGAGGTGCCCTCCACCGATGAAGTGGGGCGCGTCATCGTCACCCGCGAAGCCGTGCTCGAGAACGCGGCGCCCACGATCGTTCCACGCAAGCCACGGCGTGAGGAGAAGTCGGCCTAACCGAGGGCCAGGCTCGTGCGCCGTAGGGCGCGCGGATTCATCAACCCGGTGCTCCGAAACAGGGGGAGGGGCCCCGGCCGGGGGAAGGCACGCTCATCATCCAACCGATATCGGCAGGGATCGTCTCTGCCATCACGGGATTCGCCAGTTCGTTCGTTCTCGTCGTCGCCGGCCTCCACGCCGTCGGTGCGACGGACAGTCAGGCCGCCAGCGGGCTGCTCGCCGTCTGCGTGATCAGCGGGCTGTGCTGCATCCTGCTGGCCTGGTCGTTCCGCATGCCGATCTCGTTCGCGTGGTCGACACCGGGCGCGGCATTGCTCGTGGCCGCGGCGGCGACCACCAACGACTTCCGCGCCGCCGTCGGCGCATTCCTGGTCTGCGGCGCGCTGATCGTGCTCTGCGGGCTCTGGCCCGCGCTCGGCCGGGCGATCACCCGCATCCCCAAGCCGCTCGCGAGCGCGATGCTCGCCGGCATCCTCTTCCCGATCTGTCTCGCGCCCATTCAGGCGTCCGTCGAGATACCGTGGCTGGCGCTGCCCGTGGTGCTGACCTGGCTCATCTGCTTCCGGTTCGCGCCGCGCTGGGCGGTGCCCGCGGCCATGGTGGTCGCGGCGATCGGCATCGGTGTCACCGCAGGCACCGGCTGGCTCTCCGAGGCCAGCCTCGCACCGAGCCTCAGCTTCGTGCTGCCGGCGTTCGATCCGCTGGTGATCGTGAGCCTCGGGCTGCCGCTGTTCATCGTGACGATGGCGGGCCAGAACGTGCCTGGTTTCGCAGTGATGTCGACGTTCGGATACACGGTGCCGCCCCGACCCGCCCTCCTCGCCTCCGGCATCGGCACCATGACGGCCTCGTTCTTCGGCGGTCACGCCATCAACCTGGCCGCGATCACGGCGGCCATCATGGCCGGCCCCGACTCGCACCCCGATCGCAACAAGCGGTGGGTCGCTTCGGTGACAGCCGGCATCCTGTACGTCGTCTTCGGGCTGGCGGCGGGCGTCGCCACCGCCCTCATCTCGGCGGCACCGCCCATCCTCATCACCGCGGTCGCGGGTCTCGCACTGCTGGGCGCATTGGTGGCGGCGGTGTCGAACGCCATCGAGGAGCCGGCCCACCGTATCCCGGCCATCGCCACCTTCTTGGTGACCGCGTCCGGCGTCACCATCGTGAGCATCGGATCGGCGTTCTGGGGTCTGCTCGTCGGCGGTGTCATCATGCTGTGGAGCGCCTTCCCGTGGCGGCGCCGCACACCGATCGAAGGAGCCTGAACACCGTGCAGTACACCCGCCTCGGCCGCTCCGGCCTCGAGATCTCAGCGATCGTGCTCGGCTGCATGAGCTACGGCGACCCCGCCCGCGGATCGCACCCGTGGTCGTTGCCCGAAGACGAGTCCCGCCCGTTCTACCGCGCCGCGCTCGAGGCAGGCATCACCACCTTCGACACCGCCGACAGCTATTCCGCCGGCTCGAGCGAGGAGATCGCGGGCCGCGCGCTCGGCGAGTTCGCGCGCCGCGACGAGATCCAGATCTTCACGAAAGTCTTCTTCCCTCTGCACGACGGGCCGAACAGCCGCGGACTCTCGCGGGCGCACATCCTCGATTCGATCGACGGCAGCCTGCGACGGCTCGGCACCGACTACGTCGACCTCTACCAGATCCACCGTTGGGACCCGGACACGCCCATCGAAGAGACGATGGAAGCACTCAACGACGTAGTGCGCCAGGGCAAGGCGCGCTACATCGGCGCGAGCTCGATGTGGGCCTGGCAGTTCGCGAAGGCGCAGCACACCGCCGAGCGGAACGGGTGGACCCGGTTCGTCTCGATGCAGGACCAGTACAACCTGTTGCAGCGCGAGGAGGAGCGGGAGATGCATCCGTTCGCGCTCGACCAGGGTGTGGGCGTGCTGCCGTGGAGCCCGCTCGCGCGCGGGCGGCTCACCCGTCCGTGGGGCACCGAGACGACACGCACCGGCACCGACGAGGTGGCGAAGCGCATGTACGGGCAGGCCGAGGAGGCCGATCACGCCATCGTCGACGCCGTCGGCCGGGTCGCGGATGCGCGGGGCGTCACCCGCGCGCAGGTCGCCCTGGCGTGGGTGCGCCAGCAGGAGGCCGTGTCAGCGCCGATAGTGGGCGCGACGAAGCTGCACCAGCTCGAGGACGCGATCGCGTCGGTCGACCTCGTGCTCGACGCCGACGAGCTGGCCGCGGTGGAAGCGCCATACACGCCGCGCCTGCCCGAGGGCTTCTGAGGCGCAGCTCAGGCGCCGGGGGTCACCACCGCAGCGTCGGCATCCGCGTCGTACTCGATGACCGTCTCGTCGTCGAGCTCGACCACGGGCTTGCCCTCGAGCCAGGTCAGCGTCCAACTCCAGTCGTCGGCCTTCACGCCCTGTTCCGCCAGCTCGCCCTCGACCTCGTAGATCGCGTCGATCACGGCCTGAGGCAGCCGCGAGGGCGGCTCGTCGCCGACCAGCCAGCGGGTTCCCAGCTGGATCATCACAGCGCCTTGTCGTAGGTGACCCACTGGGTCTTCTCGGCCACGTTCTTGTAGAGCGAGCGGGCCGTCTCGTTGTCTTTCGCCGTGATCCAGCGCACGATGCTCGCCCCGCGCGCCCGCCCCACATCCGCCACGCCCTCGATCAGCGCGCTCGCGATGCCCTGCTTGCGCTTCTCCGGCAGCACGTAGAGGTCGTCGAGGTAGATGCCGCGGTTGCCGGCCAGCGGCCGTGCGAACTCGCGGAAGTGTGCGAGCCCCACCACCTCGTCGTGCTCGTCGACGGCCACCAGGCATTCCACCTCGTTGGCGGGATCGATGATCCAGCTCCACACCAGCACGGCCTTCTCGTCGTGCAGCGGGGTCTCGTAGAACTCCCCGTACCCGGTGTACACGGCATGCCACGGGAAGAACTCGTTGCTCCTCACCGGTCTGATTTCGATCGGCATCGTCGCCTCCTGGCTCACTGGGCGCCCTCCGTCTTGTCGTCGGGCGCAAGAACTATATCGCTGACCGCCAGTTCAGCCGCTTCAGCAAACCGCAGTTCGGCGATGCGGCCCACCGCCTGCAGATCGGCGGCGGCGAGCTGCAGCTCGGCGATCTCCTCGGCGGAGCCGGCGATCGTCGCCGAGGCCACCGGGGTCTTCTGCGACGCCTTCGCATCCGTCTTCGCCCGGCGGATGCCCACCAGGGCGGTTCCGGCGAGACCGAGCAGCGGGGCGTGCGCGGGCAGGTCTGCCGTCACGCCGGCGGGAAGCGCCGCTGCAACCGACGCCGGCCACGCCGCGTTGTGCACCGAACCCTCGTGCGTCCACGACCACACCTCCTCGGTCGCGAACGGCAGATACGGGGCGAACAGGCGCAGCAGCACATCGACGGCGGTCTGCAGCGCGAGCACGGCGGAGGCCTTCGCCGCGGCCTCCGATTCGTCGCGGTAGGCGCGCTCCTTCACGAGTTCGAGATAGTCATCGCAGAAGGTCCAGAAGAAGGTCTCGGTGACCTCGAGGGCCCGCGCGTGGTCGTAGTTCTCCAGCGCGGTCGTGGCCTGCCGCACGACCTCGTCGAGGGCGGTCAGCATGCTGAGATCGATGGGTTCCGTCACCGTCGTGTACCCCTCGGGCAGCGTGAACCCGTAGACGAATTTCGCCGCGTTGAGGATCTTGATCGCGAGGCGCCGCCCGATCTTGATCTGGGTGGGGTTCTTCTCGTCGAAGGCCGCGTCGGTGCCGAGGCGCGACGACGCCGCCCAGTACCGCACCGCATCCGAGCCGTGAGCGGCCAGGATGTCGGCCGGTGTCACCACGTTGCCCTTCGACTTCGACATCTTCTTGCGGTCGGGGTCGACGATGAAGCCCGAGAGGGCGGCGTGCGCCCATGGCTTCTCGTCGGTCTCGAGCGCGCTGCGGAGCATCGTGGAGAACAGCCAGGTGCGGATGATGTCCTGGCCCTGCGGCCGCAGGTCGTACGGGAACACCATCTGCCAGAGCTCCTCGTCGCGCATCCAGCCCCCCGCCAGCTGCGGGGTGAGGGAGGAGGTGGCCCAGGTGTCCATCACGTCGACCTCGCCCTGGAAGCCGCCCGGCACACCGCGCTGGGACTCGTCGTAGCCCGGCGCCGCATCCGACGACGGGTCGACCGGCAGCAGCTCGGGGGTGGCGAGGATTGGCTCGTCGAACACGGGGTTGCCGTCGGCGTCGAGCGGGTACCAGACCGGCAGTGGCACGCCGAAGAAGCGCTGGCGCGAGATGAGCCAGTCGCCGGTGAGGCCGCCGACCCAGTTCTCGTAGCGCACCCGCATGAAGTCGGGATGCCAGTCGAGCTCGGTGCCGAGCTCGAGCAGCCGGGCGCGCAACGCCTCGTCGCGCGCGCCGTTCTTCACGTACCACTGGCGGGTCGACACGATCTCGAGCGGGCGGTCGCCCTTCTCGAAGAACTTCACCGGGTGGGTGATGGGCTTCGGGTCGCCGATGAGGTCGCCCGACTCGCGCAGCAGCTCCACCACGGCCTGCTTGGCCGAGAACACGGTCTTGCCGGCCAGCTCCGCATAGGCGGCGCGACCCGCATCCGTCGTGATCGCATCCGGGGCCTCGCTCACGATGCGCCCGTCGAAGCCGATGATCGCGCGGTTCGGCAGGTCGAGGTCGCGCCACCAGATGACGTCGGTGAGGTCGCCGAAGGTGCAGATCATGGCGATGCCCGAGCCCTTGTCGGCCTGGGCGAGGTGGTGGGCGACGACCGGCACCTCGACGCCGAACACGGGGGTGGTGACGGTGGTGCCGAACAGTGCCTGGTAACGCTCGTCATCCGGATGCGCGACGAGCGCCACACAGGCGGGCAGGAGTTCGGGCCGGGTCGTCTCGATGAAGACGGGCTCGCCATCGGGCTTGTGGAACGCCACCCGGTGGTAGGCGCCCGGCTGCTCCTTGTCTTCGAGCTCGGCCTGCGCCACCGCGGTGCGGAAGGTCACGTCCCAGAGGGTGGGCGCCATCGCCTGGTAGGCCTCGCCGCGCTCCACGTTGCGGAGGAACGCCAGCTGCGACGCGCGCTGCGAGTCGGCCGAGATGGTGCGGTAGGTCTGGGTCCAGTCGACCGAGAGACCGAGGTCGCGCCAGAGCGCCTCGAACTGCTTCTCGTCTTCGACGGTGAGGCGCTCGCAGAGCTCGATGAAGTTGCGGCGGGAGATGGGCAGCTGGTCGGCGGCCTTCGAGCTCTTGTTGTCGCCGCCCTCGAACGGCGGGGTGAACTCGGGGTCGTAGGGCAGCGACGGGTCGCAGCGCACACCGTAGAAGTTCTGCACCCGGCGCTCGGTCGGCAGGCCGTTGTCATCCCAGCCGATGGGGTAGAAGACCCGCTGGCCCTGCATGCGGTGGTAACGGGCCACGACATCGGTGTGGGTGTAGCTGAACACGTGGCCGATGTGCAGCGAACCGGATGCGGTGGGTGGCGGGGTGTCGATGGAGTACACCGTCTCGCGCGTCGCGCCCTCGCGGGGGAAGAGATAGGTGCCCCGCTCGCGCCAGGCGGCGTCCCACTTGCCTTCAAGGCCCTCGAGCGCTGGTTTGTCGGGCACGTTCGTCGTCACGGGGACCTCCTGGCGATATGGACGGCACCGTGTCAGGTGAAGAGGTGCCTACTGGTGATGCTTACACGATACCGGCTGCGGCTTCCATCCGTTGAGACACCGCTTGCGGATGCGTTGTACTGAAATGGACTCAACGGGGAGGGGTGGCGCGATGTCGAGACACGGGCTGGAGGCTGTGGCAGCGTACGACGCGAGCAGCAGGCCGCGCGACGTCAGGAGCGAGGTGCGGCTGTGGCTGCTCCGCATCATCGTCGTCGCGACGCTGGTGCTCGCCTACAACTACGTCATCTGGCGCTGGCTCGAGTCGGTGAACTGGGCGGCCTGGTGGATCGCGGTCCCGCTCGTCGTGGCCGAGAGCTACAGCGTCATCGACGTCACGCTGTTCGGGCTCACCATGTGGCGTGCCAGGACCAGGGCGGATCCGCCGTCGCCGGCCGGGGACGCCACGGTCGACGTGTTCATCGCCACCTACAACGAGCCGGTGGAGCTCGTGGCGGTGACGGCCAAGGCGGCGAAGCGCATCCGCTGGCCGCACGAGACGTGGATCCTCGACGATGGAGACCGGCCCGAGATGCGTGCAGCGGCCGAAAAGATCGGCGTGGGCTACATCACACGGGGGCGGGAATGGCACGATCGGCCCCGCCACGCGAAAGCCGGCAACATCAACAATGCGCTGATGGAGACGACGGCGGAGTATCTGCTCATCCTCGACGCGGACATGATCCCGCGCCCCGAGATCCTCGACCGCACGCTGGGCTACTTCCGCGACCCGAAGGTGGCCCTCGTGCAGACGCCGCAAGTGTTCAGCAACGTGGCGACCGGCGACCCGCTGGGCAGCCAGGCGCCGCTGTTCTACGGCCCGATCCAGGAGGGCAAGGACGGCTGGAACGCGGCCTTCTTCTGCGGTTCGAACGCCGTGCTGCGTCGGGAAGCGTTGATGCAGCTCGGCATCGTCGGCTACGTGCGGGAGGTCGAGGCCACGACCGCCCGTCGGCTGCGGCAGGCCTTCCGGATCGTGCGACGGGCGCAGCGGCGCGCAGCCGCCGGCTCCGCCGCCGCCGTCGCGCTCGCCGAGACGTCGACCGCACTGCTGCACGCGCGTCAGGCGCTCGGCAACGGGGAGCCGCTGGCGGAGGTCACGTACACGCTGCAGCGGCGGGCGGATGCGGCGGCGGCGGGCGTGGTGTTCGACGACCTCCGGGCCATCCAGGCCGATCTCGCCGCCATCGCCGGGCTGGACGGTGACGGCGGCTCCGCCTCGGCATCCTTCGACGCGGACGAGCTGCTGGAGGGCCTCGCCACCCGGGACCTCTCGCCCCTCAACGCGCTCGAGGCGGTGCAGCTCGCGCTCCGCGCGGTCGACGTCGATCGCGGCGACGAGGCCCAGGCGGTGATGCCTCTCGCCACGATCTCGGTCACCGAGGACATGGCGACTTCGATGCGGATGCACGGGCTCGGCTGGCGGAGCGTGTTCCACAAGGAGCTGCTCGCCGATGGCCTGGCGCCCGAAGACCTCTCGACGGCACTCACCCAGCGACTCCGCTGGGCGCAGGGCACGATGCAGGTGTTCCTGCGCGAGAATCCGCTCTTCTCACGCGGCATGACGCTCGCGCAGCGATTGATGTACTTCTCCACGATGTGGAGCTACCTCTCCGGATTCGCGACCGTGGTGTATCTCGCCGCCCCGGTCATCTTCCTGGTCTTCGGGGTGCTGCCGGTCGACAGCTGGGCGCCGGAGTTCTTCTGGCACTTCCTGCCCTTCTTCATCGTGAACCAGCTGCTGTTCCTGGTGGCGGCGCGGGGCCTCCCGACCTGGCGCGGTCAGCAGTACAGCCTGGCGTTGTTCCCGGTGTGGATCCGCGCGTGCGTGTCGGCCTTCGGCAACGTCGTGTTCCGCCTCCCGCTCGACTTCGCCGTGACGCCCAAGACGAAGCAGGCACGCGCCGGCGTACCCTGGCGCAAACTCCTCTGGCAGCTGATCGCCGCGATCGTACTGGTGGTCGCCGTGGTGGTGGGAGTCATCCGCGTGGTCGTGCTCCAGGACGAATTCGTGGGTACGGTCGTCAATGTGGTGTGGGTCTCGTACGACCTGCTCATGCTGAGCGTGCTCGTCGGCGCTGTGCGGTACCGGGGGTACGTTTCTGAGGAGACCGTGATCGCGAGCGAAGGGGAAGCGCGATGACAATGCAGTTCAGCGTCGGGAGCATCGGCGACGACGTCACCGTGGTGAAGGGGGCCGGGCGGCTCAACATGGTCGCGGCACCGGAGCTGCGCGCCGCGGTGCGCCGGGAGATCGATGCGGGCCGCGCCCGGATCGTCGTGGATCTCAGCGAGGTGACGTTCATGGACTCGTCGGGTCTCGGAGCCCTGGTCGGCTGCCTCAAGACCGCTCGGCAGGCCGGCGGCGATCTGCGGATCGCGGCGCCCAACGAACAGGTGATGATGATTCTCCGCCTCTCGAACCTCGACCGGGTGTTCAAGGCGCACGAAGCGCCCGAGACGGCCTTCCATGCTTGAGCCGCGAACCGACGCGCAGGAGGACGCGCGGCTCGAGGCGCTCGAAGCGGTGCGTGTGCTCGGCACGCCGCCCGAAGAGCGCTTCGACCGCATCACGCGGCTCGCTCAGGACCTGTTGCAGGCGCCGATGTCGTATCTCAACATGGTGGACCGCGACTCACTGGTGGTGAAGTCGCCGCAGCCCGACCCGGGGCCCGCGCCGCGCTATCCGTACGGGACGGCGTTCTGCGAGTACACCGTGCACGGCGAGGGTCTCTTCGAGGTGCCGGATGCGCGCCACGACCCCCGGTTCAGCCAGACCCCGGCGGTGACGCACTACGGCGTCGGCTCCTATGCCGGCGTGCCACTGCGCGTTCCGGGCGGCTTCGCCGTCGGCACCCTCTGCGTGATGCACCCGGATGCCCGCACACTGACCGCTGAGGAGCGCGCACGGCTGGAGACGCTCGGTCGCTGGGCGGAGGGCGAGCTGCGGGAACACCTGGACGAACCCGTTGCCGCGGCAGGCATCCGTGGCGAGCATCCTCACCGGCCGTCGCTGCACGCCGGCGCGGTGGAGGCGACCGCTCTCGAGCTGCCGTTCGGACAGGTCAGCGGGGACCTCTACGGCTGGTCGGGGGACGACACGACGGTCGTGGCCACGCTCGGCGACGTGATGGGCAAGGGCTCGCGGGCCGGTGCGGTCGCGGAAGCCCTGCGCACCATGCTCCACTCTCCGGGAGAGCCGACGCCTGGCGCCGCGACTGAGCCGCTCGACGATGCGCTGCGGCGGGCAGCCCGCGCGCTGGCGCCGAGGTTGGAAGAGCTGAGCGCCTTCGTCACGCTGTTCCATGCGCGGATCGACGCTCGCACCGGCACCGTGGAGTACGCGGACGCGGGTCACGGCCTCACGCTCCTCGTCAGCGCGGCGGGGGACACCACTCGTCTTTCCTCCCACGACATGCCTCTCGGACTGCACGATGCGACGGACGGCTGGGAGGTGCAGACGGTGCACCTGCGCCCGGGCGATCTGCTGCTCTCCGTCACCGACGGCGTGCTGGACGCCTACGACTCCACTCTCGCGAGCCTCGACAGCATCGTCGCGGAGTTGAGGGCGCAACCCGGCGTCGCGGCATTCTTCGACACGATGACTGCCCGCATCCTGACCGCCCGCGTCGCGCCCTCGCCGGCGGACGACGACGTGACCGTCCTCGCCATCCGTTTCGGCTGAACGCCGTTCCTGTTCCGGGGCGCCCGTTGGTGTCCGGAGCCCCGGAACAGGGATCTGTCCGCGGTCAGTGCTTGATGTTGGCCTTCAGCGTCGAGAGCTGACGCCGCAGCTGGGCGGGGACGGTGCCGGCCTCGTCGAGCTCGTCGAAGTAGGCGCCGATCTGCTCCACCTCGCGGTTCCAGGCGCCGCGGTCGACCGAGAGGATCGACTGCAGCTCCTCGTAGCCGAGGTCGAGGCCGTCGACGTTGAAGTCGCGCACGCGCGGCAGCTTGCCGATGGGGGAGTCGACCACCTCGACCTCGCCCTCGATGCGGCGCACGATCCACTCCAGCACCCGCGAGTTCTCCGAGAAGCCGGGCCAGATGAACCGGCCGTCGCTGTCTTTGCGGAACCAGTTGACCGAGAAGATGGGGGGCGCATCCGTTCCCAGCTGCTCGCCGACCTCGAGCCAGTGGCCGAAGTAGTCGGTGATGTTGTAGCCGCAGAACGGCAGCATCGCGAACGGGTCGTGACGCAGCCGCCCCACCGCGCCCTCCGCGGCGGCGGTGGTCTCCGACGCCATCGTGGCGCCCATGAACACGCCGTGCGCCCAGTCGCGGGCCTGCGAGACCAGCGGCACCGTGCTCGGGCGTCGTCCGCCGAACATGATGGCGTCGATCACGACACCCTCCGGGGCGTCCCAGTCGCTCGCGATCGTCGGGCACTGGTCGGCGGTGACCGTGAACCGGGAGTTCGGATGCGCGGCGGGGGTCGCCGCATCCGGCGTCCAGTCCGCACCCTGCCAGTCGATGAGGTGCGCGGGCGCCTTCGGGGTGAGGCCCTCCCACCACACGTCGCCGTCGTCACGCAGCGCGACGTTGGTGAAGATGGTGTTGCCCCAGACGGTGTCGACCGCCGTGGGGTTGGTGGTGATGCCGGTGCCCGGTGCCACCCCGAAGAAGCCGCGCTCGGGGTTGATCGCGCGGAGCTTGCCGTCGGCGCCGGGGCGCATCCAGGCGATGTCGTCACCGATCGTCTCGACCTTCCAGCCGGGCACGGAGGGATTCAGCATCGCCAGGTTCGTCTTGCCGCAGGCGCTCGGGAAGGCGGCGGCCACGTGGTAGACCTTGCCCTCGGGGCTCGTGATCTTGATGATCAGCATGTGCTCGGCCAGCCAGCCCTCGTCGCGGGCCATCACGCTCGCGATGCGCAGGGCGAAGCACTTCTTGCCGAGCAGCGCGTTTCCGCCGTAGCCCGAGCCGAACGACCAGATCTCGCGGGTCTCCGGGAAGTGCGAGATGTACTTCGTGGGGTTGTGCGGCCAGGCGACGTCGTCGTGGCGAACGCCCTCGTCGTCGATGAGCGGCGCACCCACCGAGTGCAGTGCCGGCACCCACGGGGTCTCTTCCTCGATGAGGTCGAGTGCGGCCGCGCCCATGCGGGTCATGAGCTGCATGCTCACCACCACATAGGGGGAGTCGGTGACCTGCACGCCGAGCTGCGAGATCGGCCCGCCGAGCGGACCCATCGAGAACGGCACCACGTACATGGTGCGACCGCGCATGCTCCCGGCGAAGAGCGTGGTCAGTTCCTCGCGCATCGCGAAGGGGTTGCGCCAGTTGTTCGTGGGGCCGGCGTCGGCCTCGCGCTCGGAGCAGATGAAGGTGCGGTCTTCGACGCGGGCCACATCGGCCGGGTCGCTGCGCGCGAGGAAGCTGTTCGGGCGCCATTCCGGGTTGAGGCGGATGAGAGTGCCCTGGGCGACCATCATCTTGGTCAGATCGTCCCACTCCCGGGTGGAGCCGTCGCACCACACCACGTTGTCCGGTTTGGTGAGCAGTGCGACATCGCGCACCCATTCGTTCACGGCGGCGTTCTTGCTCGGTCCGTCGACATCGATCATGTTGGTTGTCTCGAGGATGCTCATGGTGGGCCTTTTCTCGTCAATTCCGTGGCGGTTCTTCCACTATCCGGCGTATTCGAGGTAGATTCGGCGAGTAGAGCGGAAAAGATCCGGCGATCTTTACAAGAAAACAAGATCTTCACAGGAGAGCACCTTGAGCGACAACGGCGACCTCATCACCCTCGGCCGGCGCATCCGCCACCACCGGAAATTGAAGGGGCTTACGCTCGACCAGCTCGGCGCGCGGGTGGGCGTGGTCGGCAGCCAGCTCTCGCTCATCGAGAACGGGCGGCGCGAGCCCAAGCTCTCGCTGCTGCAGGCGCTCGCGGCCGAGCTGGGGGTGCCAGTTCCCGATCTGCTGAGCGCGGAGGCTCCGGATGCGCGGACCGCCCTCGAGATCGAGCTCGCCAAGGCGCAGCAGGCTCCGCTCTACGCCTCGCTCGGCCTGCCCACGGTGCCCGCCAGCCGGAGCCTGCCGCTGGAGACGCTGGAGGCGCTCGTGGGACTTCACCGCGAACTGCGCCGTCGCGCCACCGAGTCGATCGCGACGCCCGAAGAGGCGCGCCGGGCGAACACCGAGAACCGGCAGGCGATGCGGCAGAAGAACAACTACCTGCCCGACCTCGAGCGCCTGGCCGAGGAGACGCTGGCGACCGTGGGCCACACGAGCGGTGCGCTCACCCACCGCAGCGTCTCGCTGCTGGCCGAGAAGCTCGGCTTCTCGCTCATCTACGTCGACAACCTGCCGCACTCCGCGCGCTCGGTGACCGATCTCGAGAACGGGCGCATCTACCTGCCGCCGGCGTCCATCCCCGGCGGCCACGGCCTCCGGTCGATGGCACTGCAGGCGATGGCGCACCGCCTGCTCGGCCACCAGCCCCCGAAGAGCTACGCCGAGTTCTTGCAGCAGCGGCTCGAGATCAACTACTTCGCGGCGGCCTGCCTCATGCCGCTGACGCAGTCGGTGGCGTTCCTCTCCGCGGCGAAGCAGCGCAAAGACCTCTCGGTCGAGGACTTCCGCGACGCGTTCGGCGTGACCCATGAGGCGGCGGCCCTCCGCCTGACCAACCTCGCGACCTCGCACCTCGACATGGGCGTGCACTTCTTGCGGGTGGGGGAGGACGGCGCGATCTACAAGGCGTACGAGAACGACGGCCTGCCCCTGCCGGCCGATGTCACCGGCGCGGTCGAGGGCCAGCTGGTCTGCCGCAAGTGGGCGGCGCGCGGCGCGCTCGGGCGCACCAACCGCACCACGGAGTTCTACCAGTACACGGACACGCCCGCCGGTACCTTCTGGTGCGCCACTCAGACCGGCAAGACGGATGCGGGGGAGTTCTCGATCACGTTCGGGGTGCCGTTCGCCGATGCCAAGTGGTTCCGCGGTCGCGACACCCAAGGGCGGGTGCAGTCCACCTGCCCCGACGAATCCTGCTGCCGCAAGCCCGCATCAGAGCTTGCGGAGCGCTGGTCGGATGCGGCCTGGCCGAGCGCGAAACTGCACGCGCACATCCTCTCGCCACTGCCCTCCGGCAAGTTCCCCGGGGTGGACGAGAACGAGGTCTACCAGTTCCTCGAGGCGCACTCGGCGAGTTGAGGGTCGGCCCTCGGCCTACGCTTGAAGCATGGAACTCGGCGCCTACGGAGTGATCGCCGTCGCGGTGATCGTGGGCGTGGCGGCGTTCTCGAAGAAGCTCGGCATCGCCGCGCCCATCATCCTCGTGGTGGTGGGTGTCGGCCTGTCCTACCTGCCGGGCGTTCCCGACATCGAGGTGCCGCACGAGATCATCCTCGACGGCTTGCTTCCGCCCATCCTCTACGCGGCGGCGATCAGTGTGCCGGTGATGGATTTCCGGCGCAATCTCGCGCCCATCGCCAGTCTCTCGGTGGTACTGGTCATCGTCACCGCCTTCGCCACGGGCTTCCTGCTGTTCACGCTGCTGCCCGATCTCGACTTCGCCGCGGCGGTGGCGCTCGGGGCGATCATCAGTCCGCCGGATGCGGTCGCCGCGACCTCGATCGGCCGCCGGCTCGGACTCCCCCCACGCCTCCTGACCGTGCTCGAAGGCGAGGGGCTCGTCAACGACGCCACCGCCCTCGTGCTGTTGCGCTCAGCGGTCGCTGCGGCGGCCGGCGCCCTTGCCTCGCCCTGGGCAGGGGTGGCCGACTTCCTCTATGCGGTGGTGGTCGCCGTGCTGATCGGCCTCGCGGCCGGGTTCGTCACCGTGTTCGTGCGCTCGAAGCTCAACGACTCCGTGCTCGACACCGCGTTGTCGCTGGCCGTGCCGTTCGTTGCGTTCATGCCCGCGGAGGCGCTCGGCGCATCCGGAGTGCTCGCCGTCGTCGTGGCGGGCCTGTACACCGGGCATGCCAGCCCGACCCGGTTCTCGCCGCAGTCGCGGATCAGCGACCGCATCAACTGGCGCACGATCCAGTTCTTGCTCGAGAACGGGGTGTTCCTGCTCATCGGGCTCGAGATCCGCACCCTGGTCGAAGACGTCGATCCGAGCGTGCTGGGCGTGGGCGAGTCGGTGGCGATCGGTCTCGTCGCCACGCTGGCGCTGATGGTGGTGCGCTACCTCTGGATCGGGCCTCTCGTGTACGGGCTGAGACGCCGCGAGGAGCGCAACGAGAAACGCACCTACCGGGCGCTGCTCGCGCTCTACTACTACCGCACGCACCCGGTCAACACGGTCTGGCAGGCGCGCACCCGCAACCGGCTCGAGCGGGACTACGAACGACGCCGAGCCGACCTCGAGCAGCAGCGCCAGGAGCGCATCGACTGGCGTGGCGGCATCGTGCTCGGCTGGTCGGGAATGCGCGGCGTGGTGACCCTCGCGGCGGCGCAATCGTTGCCGGACAGCACGCCCTACCGGCCGCAACTCATCCTGATCGCCTTCACCGTCGCGGTGGCGAGCATCGTGGTGCAGGGCGGGACGTTGCCGTGGCTCATCCGTCTGCTGAAGGTGGAGGGGGTCGACGCGGCCGAAGACCGGCGCGAACTCGCGGCACTGCTCGAGGACATCAGTGGTGCGGGCCTCGAAGCTCTCGATGACATCGAGTCGGAGGCGGCGGGCGCCCTGCCGATCGATCCCGACGTCATCGAGCGGGCCCGGCAGTCGTCGTTCTTGCGCACGGAGGCGGCCTGGGAGCGCGCCCGCTCGCGCCGCTCGTCGCCCGAGCGGCCGCATCAGCAGTACCGCGACCTGCGGCTGGCGGTCGTGGCGGCCGAGCGGGAGCGGTTGCTCGCCCTCCGCGCCCAGGGCAGTTACTCGTCGCGGGTGCTCAGCGAGGCACAGGCGCTGCTCGATCTCGAGGAGACGCGGCTCGCACGGCCCGCCACCGGCCACTGAACGCGGTGCGCTGGGCGGATGCTCGCACTTCGCGTTTCAGAGGAGCTTCGAGAGCTGTTCTGACAGGCCCGCGCCATCGGGTGCGAAGACCCAGGGTGTGGTGTTCGCGGCCGGCACCTGGTCGAGCTTCGAGCGCCCACCGGCAAGCACCGCCTCGCTGGCGGAGAGCTGCCGGATGGCGATCGCCCGCACGTGATCGGGGTGGTCGAGGGCGAACTCGCCGTAGATCTCCTCGTCGTGCTGGCCGTCGTCGCCGATCAGCAGCCAGCGGATGTCGGGGAACTCCACGGCGAGCCGCCTCAGGTTTGTCTCCTTGTGCTCCCGCCCGCTGCGGAAGAAGCGGTCGTGGGTCGGCCCCCAGTCGGTGAGCAGCATCGGCCCGCGCGGGTAGAGGTTGCGGCCGAGGAAGCGAGTGAGGGTCGGCGCGACGTTCCAGGCTCCGGTGGAGAGGTAGATGACGGGGGCGCCCGGATGCTCGGTCATCAGCCGGTCGAGGAAGACCGCCATGCCCGGGGTGGGGGTTCGCGCGTGCTCGTCGAGCACGAAGGTGTTCCAGAACGCCAGGAGCGGCCGGGGGAGCGTGGTCACCATGACCGTGTCGTCGATGTCGCAGACCACCCCGAAGTCGGTGCCGGGGGTGACGATGTAGATCGGCGCTTCGACCGCATCCGACCCCTCGGTCTGCATGGTGATGGTGTGCCAGCCGGGTTCGAGATCGACGTCGACGGGGGTGTCGACCACACCACCACGGTCGGCGCGCACGGTGCGCACGACACCCTCGATCTCGATCGTGACGTCGACGTCGCCCACCGGAACGCTCGTGAAACTGCGCCAGCCGCGGACGCGCTCCTCGCGACGCTGCGGTTTGCGGGCACCCCGTGAACTCGGCTTCGGCTGCTTCGTGAGGAGCACCCGTCCGAGCACGCGGATGCGGGTGGTCGACCCATATCCGGCGTAAGGAATCACGGTCGGCTGGTGCCCGCGACGCCTGGCCCACCGCTCGCGGACTTCATGGATCGCGTCATCGATACGCGCGGCACGGTGGAGCCGAGGTGCCGCGACTGGGTTCTCTGGCACGCAACCAGTCTGTCACGTCTTCCCGACGGGCCGCCCGGCGTGTATGCGACTGACAGGATCTCGGAACTACACTTGGGTGTCGGGATTCGGGAAGGAATGGGCGGAGTGTCATTCAACGAGCTAGTCAGCGGAGCGCTCACGACAACCGGACAGGTTCGCAACGAGCCCGTTCAGGCTCGGAGCAGTGAGCGCATCGGTGCCCTTCTCGATGCCGCGTCGGCCGTGGTCGCCGAAGTCGGAATCGAACGACTGACCACCGCGATGGTGGCCGAGCGCGCCGGAGCCTCCATCGGCACGGTCTACCGGTACTTCCCCGATCGCATCGCGGTGCTCAGCGCCATGAGTCTGCGCGGGTTCGAACGGTTCCTGCGGCTGGGGGTCGAGAACCTCGAGCGCGTGCAGCCCACGACGCTCGAGGGTGTCTTCGACTGCCTCATCGACGCCTCGGTGCAGTTGCACCGTACGGAGCCCGGGTACACCTCCATCCGGTTGAGCGACCAGATCGCGTTGCCGGAGGTCGATGGCGGCACCACGGCGGCGCGCGTTGCCGGCCCGTTGGCCGCCATCCTGGTGTCCGACCTCGGTCTTGACGGCGAGGGTCTGGCGGCCCGTATCGACATCGCACTCACCGTCGCCGACGCGTTGCTCGTGCGCGCGTTCATCGGCGCTCCTGAGGGCGACGAAGCGGCGATCGCAGCCGCGCGGGCGGTCGTGGCGTCGTACCTGGCCGGGTCCGCAGTCGCGGCCTAGCCTTCCGAGGAGTGGCGGTGCGGCGATGACGCGACCGACCGGGCTGACCCGCGAAGACGTGTTGGAACTGTGTGCCGGGTTGCCGGCGACGACGGATGAGCGCCCGTTCGGGCCCGAGACATCCGTGTTCAAAGTGGTCGGCAAGGTGTTCGCGCTGACGAACCTCGATCAGGAACCGTGCACCGTCACGATCAAGGCGGCGCCGCCGCATGCCGAGGCGCTGGTGCGGGAGCACTCGTGGATCATCCCGGGTTACCACATGAACAAGCGGCACTGGGTGACGGTGACGCTCGGCCCGGAGACCGATGGGCAGTTGGTGTCGGATCTGGTGGTGAACTCCTACGATCTCGTGGTGGCGGGGTTGCCGCGGGCGCAGCGACCGTAGGCGGTTCGCTCGGTTCGCTCGGTTCGCTTGGTTCGCTCGGTTGGGCTCAGAGGCGCGCGATGCGGTCGATGTCCTCCAGGAACTCGCTGGCGACCTCGTCGGAGACGGTGCGGCGGGTGGAGCGCACTGCCTCGAGGTAGTCGGCGGTGAAGGGACCGGCGATCTCGGCCGTGGGGGAGTGCAGGGCGCGTTCGAGTGCCGCCTGGGACGCCTTGCGGGCGGCGAACTCGATGTCGGCGGGAGTGAATCCGTCGGTGTGGGCGACCAGGGCGTCGACATCGACCAGGCCGGCGGCCGCGACATCGGTGGGGAGGTAGCCGGACCAGATCGCGCGGCGGGCGCCGGTGTCGGGAAGCCCGATCGGCACCACGTAGTCGAATCGGCCGTGACGGAGGAATGCGGTGTCGAGCGAGCGAATGAAGTTGGTGGCGCAGATGAGCAGCCGCCCCGACTGTTCGCGGAACTCGGGGATCAGTTTGAGCAGTTCGTTCGTCACACCCTGGAGGGGCGAGGGCGGTTCGCCTTGGCGGTGTGAGGCGATCTCTTCGACCTCGTCGATGAACACGACGGCGTGTTCGAGTTCGGAGATCTTCTGGAAGGTCTCGCGTAGGGCTCCCGCCAGACCTTTCGGGTCGCCCGCCAGTCGAGAGGGAAAGACCTCGACGAACGACCATTCGAGACGGGAGGCGATGGCTTTGGCGAAGGTGGTCTTGCCGGTGCCGGGCGGGCCGAACAGCATGACGGCGCGGGGCGGCACGACGCCGAACCGTTCGGCGAGGTCGGGCCGTGCGAGAGGTGTGACGAGGCGCAGTTCGAGCATCTCTTTCTCGTTCTGCATGCCGCCGACTGCCTCCCAGAGGCCGCGGGAGAGGAGGCGGCCGCCGAGTTCGCGCAGAACGACGAGTTCTTCGCGTTGCACGGGCAGCTCCCGCTCCACGTAGCGCAGGTTCTTCTTCAGCTCGAAGCCCTGTGCCTCGAAGTCGTCGAGGCGGGTCTGCGATTCGGGCATCAGGGCCGAGAGCTTGGCGAGGCCGAGCGGGGCCATGTGCCGCTCGAGGGCGGCGAGCATGCGGGCGCCGAGGTCGGAGTCGCGTACGGCGGGCACGGAGCGGTCGGTGGCGAAGAACACGATCCAGCCTTGGGCGTGAGCGGCGCGGCCGACGGCGGCGCCCACCACTCGGTCGCCGTCGACGGCGACGACGGCGTGGTCGATCTGGCAGGAGGCGATGACCTCGGAGAGTGCGTAGACGGGTTCTGTGCCGTCGGCCTTGGCCTGCTCCCAGAGGTGCAGGATGCCGTCGAGGTCGTCGGGGTGGAAGTCGCGGATGTGCGGGGTGGTCATCGTTCCTCCTCGGTGAGGTGCGGATGTGGCGGTCGGGCGGGCGCTGGGTGCGGTGGTGCGGCGGGTGGGGTGGCCGACAAGGGGGGTGAGCCGGATGCGGGAGCGAGCCTGAGTGTGGTGGGCCGTGGTGTGGCTGGTCGACGCTGGGGTGATCAGTGAGGTTAGCAGCGCCGCGATGTCGTCGGGCATGCTCCGGTAAGACAGAGGGCGAAAGATCGGCCGAACTTCTGTTTTCGGCACGACGAGGCACGTTGGGCGCGATGGTGCGCCTTAGATGCGGTGACACGCGCGCGGGGTTACTCGCGTCGACGCCAATAGGGGGGCTTGGCCGGATCTACCCAGTGGGGGGTGGGTTGGTTGATTTGGTGGTGTGGGTGCGTCCGTGGGGGCTGGGTCCAGGTGAGGGTTCCGGGGGTGGTTGGGTTGGTTGTGGGTGGTCCAGTTGGTTTGGTGTT
>BADC01000203.1 GCA_000333435.1 Corynebacterium-like bacterium B27
CCGCTCGGCGGGCGGGCGCATGGGGCAGACCAACCAGCGCGGCACGGTTCTGGGCGATCAGCCCGAGGGCACGATCGACGAGATCGCCCTCGGCGAAGCAGCGGAAGCAGCGGAAGCGGCGGAAGCGGCGGAGGTCGCGGATGCGAGCCGTCCCGTTCCCGAGGGCCCCGACGACGCCGACGGCGAAGACTCCGTGCGCTCGATCGGTGCGCCGCGCCGCGCGCGCCTGCGCATGTCCGAGCAGGAGAAGGCCGGCGAGGAATACGGCGACTTCCCGCCCGAGCCGGTCGGTGCCGTTCGGGTGCGGCTGCTCACCGAGACCGCCGTGGCCGACCTGCGCGGCCCGACCGCGTGCGAGGTGCTCGACCCGGCGCAGGTCGATGCGGTGATCGCGAAGCTCGGCCCCGATCCGCTGCTCGACGACTCGCCCGAGGCCGAGGAACGCTTCGTGGCGGCCGTCACCAAGAAGTCGACCCCCATCGCCCTGCTGCTCATGGACCAGAGCGTCGTCAGCGGCATCGGCAACGTGTACCGCGCCGAGATGCTCTTCCGCGCCCGGCTCGAACCGCACACGCCTGGCAAGCTCGTGCCCACCGACACCGTGCGGGCGCTCTGGCGCGACTGGGCCTACCTGCTCGACCTCGGTGTGCGCACCGGCCAGATGCTCACCATGGACGGGCTCGACGATGCCGATTACGCAAAGGCCATGGCCAGTCGCGCCGACCGGCACTGGGTGTACAAGCGCGAGGGGCTGCCCTGCCGGGTGTGCGGAACGAACATCCTCATGGCGGAGATCGGCGGCCGCAAGCTCTACTGGTGCCCGAAAGACCAGGTGTGAGGTGCGGCACAATCCCGTCTTCGAACTGACCGACCCCGACGAGATCCGTCGGCTCATCCGTGAGAACCCGTGGGCGACCATCGTCTCCGCCACCTCGGGCGGCATCGTCGCCTCGCACTATCCGGTGCTGGTCGACGACTCGAGCGACGAGCTCGCCATCGTCAGCCACGTCGGGCGGCCGGATGAGCGACTGCACGAATGGGGCGAGCACGAGGTGCTGGTCACCATCCAGGGGTCGCACGGCTACATCTCGCCCGGCTGGTACGACCCGTCGCCGGCGGTGCCCACCTGGAACTTCGTGACCGCCCACCTGTACGGCGTGCCCGAGATCCTGCCCGCCGACGAGAACCTGCGCGTGCTCGAGCGGCTCGTCGACCACTTCGAAGACCGGATGCCCGAACCGCGACGGATGCGCGGAACAGCCGACAACTCCGCCTACGCCGATCGCATCAGCGCCGGCACGGTCGGCTTCCGGCTGCCCGTGACCCGGTTCACCGCCAAGGTGAAGATGAGCCAGAACCGCGACGAGGACACGCAGCGGCGGATCGTGGCTGAGCTCGAGGGCACGGGCCCCTACTCCAGCGAAGAACTCGCGGCCGAGATGCGGCGGGCGAATCCGGCGACGTTCGGCGGGGCGGGTCAGGGCGCGTGAGCGTGCCACCGCTGCTCCTGGCCGGCGGTCGGCTGCCCGGCGGTGCAGCGCCGGTCGACGTGCTGATCGTCGACGGACTCGTCGCCGAGATCACGGCGGCCTCGGGTTCGTCGACGGGTCGTGCCGGGCGCGATCGACAGCTCGAACGCATCGACCTCGACGGGCGCTTCATCGTTCCGGGGCTGTGGGACAACCATGTGCACTTCAGCCAGTGGGCCGCCGTCTCCCGCCGGCTCGACGTGTCGGCGGCGCGCTCGGCGGCGGAGGCCGTGGCGCTGGTCGGGGCGGCGATCGGCGCCGGCTCCGCGGGCGGCGAGGTGCTCGTGGGATTCGGGTTCCGCGACGGATTGTGGCCCGACGAGCCGACCGCCGCGACTCTCGACGCCGTGGCGGGAAGCCGGCCGGTCGTGCTCGTCTCGGGTGACTTGCACTGCTGCTGGCTGAACTCGGCGGCGCTCGCGCACTTCGGGCGGGATGGGCATCCGACCGGCGTGCTGCGGGAGGAGGATGCGTTCGCGGTGCATCGGGCGCTCGATGACGTGCCCGCCGAGACGATCGACGCGTGGGCGCTCGATGCGGCGCGGGCGGCGGCCGCGCGCGGAGTGGTGGGGATCGTCGACCTCGAGATGGCGTGGAACCGCTCCGTCTGGGAGCGACGGGCGGCAGCCGGGCACGACCTCCTGCGCGTCGAGTTCGGGGTGTATCCGCAGCACCTCGAGCGCGCGATCGCGGAGGGGCTGCGCACCGGCGACGAGGTCGATGAAGCGGGACTCCTGCGGGTCGGGCCGTTCAAGGTCATCACCGACGGGTCGCTCAACACACGCACCGCCTACTGCTTCGACGAGTATCCGGGGCTCGAGGGCCACGCCGATTCGCGGGGTCTGCTCACGGTGCCGCCGGACGAGCTGCGTGCGCTGCTCGAACGTGCCACCGCCTCGGGCCTCGTGCCGGCCGTGCACGCCATCGGCGATCACGCGAACCGGCTCGTGCTCGACGCGTTCGAGACCATCGGATGCACGGGCTCGCTCGAGCACGCCCAACTCCTCGCCCTCACCGACGTTCCGCGCTTCGCGGCGCTGGGTGTGGTGGCGAGCGTGCAGCCCGAGCACGCGATGGACGACCGTGACGTCGCCGACCGGTACTGGGCTGGGCGCACGCACCGCTCGTTCGCACTCCGGAGCCTGCTCGAGGCGGGGGCGCAGCTCGCCTTGGGGTCCGACGCCCCCGTCGCGCCGCTCGATCCGTGGATCACGATGGCCGCCGCGGTCACACGCTCCCGCGACGGTCGCCCACCCTGGCACCCCGAGCAGCGCATCCCCGCGACTGCGGCCTTGACGGCGTCGACCCGCGGCGCTGCGGTGAGCATCCAGGTCGGTGCCGCAGCCGATCTGGCGGTCACCGAGGCCGACCCGCTGGCCGCAGACGCGGCAACCCTCCGAGCGATGCCGGTCGCGCTGACCCTCCTCGCCGGTCGCCCGACGCACCGCGCACTCTGAGCCCCGTGCCGTCGTCGGAGACTCGCGTCAGCTGAGCTTCAGCGCGCCCGGGCGTGTTCACGGAAGCGGGCGATGCGCTCCCAGGTGCCGGGGGAGGCGAGGTCGAGCGTCTCGGTGAACACGATCGCTGGGTGTGTGCCGAGGTACTCGCGCCGAAACGGCATGTCGTCCGGAGCAAGGTCGGCCGACGCGGCACCGAGGAGGTAGACGCGCTCGACGTTCGAGGTGGTGCGCCCCGACTCGGAGCGCTCGTGACACGTGCAGAGCCCGACCGCCCACTCGCCTCGGGCATCCGCGCCGCGCAGGCGCAGGGGAACCGCCATGATCTCGCCGTCTGCCGGCGTTGGCCGCGGCGTCGGCCCGCCGGGCAGGGGCACGTCGACGTCGAGGGTGAGGCGGTTCGCCGCCGCGAAGCGCGCGAGGCGGCACCGGAGGCGCCAGCGTCGCGCCGTCGACCGTCGCGCGAGCACCCAGGCGAGCACGAACAACGCCGTCAGGCCGGCCGCCAGCCACGGCACCAGCGAGAGCTCCCAATCGGACAGGTAGAACGAGAGGAACACGATGAGGGCGACGGTGCCCAGGAACCCGCCGACCCGACCCCAGAACTTCGCCCGCTGCGACGCATCCGTTGCGAGCCGATAGCTTCGCACCTCGGCCCGGCTCAGCGGCGCGGTGAGCGGGTCGAGTCGTAGGGCATCCGTCATCCGCTCAGCTTAGCCGAGCAATGCTCAGAAAAGAAGCGGCGAAAACGATCGAGCGGGCGCGACCCCGAAGGGTGCGCCCGCTCGATGGGGTGCGGAGACTACGCGGCGATGTGCGCGAACAGGAACCAGCGGTCTTTGTCGAGCCCGCGGGCGATCTCGATCGCGACGTCCTGGCTGGTCTGGTCGATGGCGTCGAGCTCCTTCACGGCCTTGTTGACCACGGCGAGCGCGACGTCGATCTGCGCGATGACCGACGAGATCATCTCGTCCGACTTCACGAAGCCGGCCGGCATGAGCGCGGCGCCGGTCTTCTCGGCGACCGTCTGGATGCGTGCGTCGATCGGCAGGCCCAGGGCCACCACGCGCTCGGCGGCGAGGTCGGCGTAGTCCTGCGCGTGGTCGACCACCTGGTCGAGGAGCTCATGCACGCCGATGAAGTTCGCGCCGCGCACGTGCCAGTGCGCCTGCTTGCCGTTCACGGCGAGCGCCTGGAGTTCGATGACCACGGGGCCGAGGAACTGCGCGGCGGCGGCCGCGACATCCGGCGTGGTGGTGCTGGTGGGGGTGCTGATGACGTCGCTCATGGGGTGTCCTTCCGATTCCCTGTGCTTCAACGGTACTCAGCCGGAAATCTTCCGCAAGCAAGCTGAGGCTGGGCTAAATACCTGCTGAGGCGGGGAATGGGCGCCGGAAGTAGGCGTTCGAGTTGGGCAGGTACATCGCCACGATGGCCACGATCGCCACCAGTGCGTGCGCGATAGCGACCGCTCCGTTGCTCTGGAACTCCACGAACACGCCGAGCAGCCCCAGCACGCCGAGGATGGTGAGCGTGTTGCGCGCCCACACCCGGCCGCGCAGCATGAACACGGCCGCCACGATGCGGAACACCGCCACCGCGACGATGAGGATGCCCACCACGACCACCACGGCCACGGTCGCGGCCGCCGCGTCGTCGTCGAGCCCGACCACCGCCGCGACCAGGGCAGCGCCGGCGATCGCCCCGATGCCCCCGATGATCGAGAGAATCGCCTCGGCCAGCCACAGCCCGAACGAGAGCTTGACCTCCCAAGGCGACGCGACGAGGGCGGTTTCGCCCGTGAATTCGGGGCCGGAGAGTTCGCTGTCGGTCATGCGACGACCCTATCGGTCATCCCACTCCGTGACGGGAGTCGCGCAGGTGTTGCGGAAGACGTATTGCGACGGCAGCTTGCGCTCGTGGCTCGACCAGTCGATCGCGGGCCGCTCGGCCGACTCCGGTAGGTAGCCGAGCCGGTACACGGCCATCAGCTCCAGGTCGTCGGGCACGCCCAGCAGCTGCTCGATGAGGGCCCACTTGCCCGGCACCTCCATCGGGAACGAGACGAACTGGATGCCCATCCCGAGCTCCACGGTCGTCAACCACACGTTCTCCATGGCGGCGCCCATGCTGAACACGGAATAGAACGACGACAGCTCGCCGGGCCGGTACTCAGCGCGGTCGAGCATCACGCCGATGAGGAGCGGCGACCCGGCGACGAGTTTGCGGTTCTCCTCACCGAGCGTCTGCGGCACGTGGAAGGTGTTCATCATCTTCTGGCCGCGCGGGGTGAACACCTGCTTCGTGAACGGGCGGAGCGGCGCGGGCAGCTTGTCGAAGAGCATCCCGCTGCGCTTCTCGGCCATCTCGGCGGCGCTGAAGCGGAAGTACGGCTTGTAGCGCTCGAAGAAGGTGCCGTTCGACATCGCCTCGGTCATGCTCTCGCCGCTGATGCGGGCGATCTGCTCGATCGTGGCCCGTTCGTCGACGAGCACGAACCGCCACGGCTGGCTGTTCAACTGCGAGGGCGCACGCCCGGCCACCTCCATCAGCAGGCGCTGGTGCTCCTCGCTCACCGGGTCGGGACGGAACGGACCGTTGGTGGTCTTGCGCCGACGGACGACATCGAGAAAGTCCATGGTTACCTCCGGGTGGTGGCGAGGATGAGGCTGGTCACGAAGAACGGGGCGGCGCTGAGCGCGAGGGCCACATGGCCGCCGGTGCGGGCGCTCACGCGGGGGATCGCGGCCAACGGCGCGGCGGCCGGAAGCAGCGCCAGGGCGGCGCGGTTGTCGCCGGCGTCGCGCCCGCGATTCCAGACGAGCGTGCTCGCGGCGGCCGCGGCGAGCACGCAGGTGCTGATGTAGACGGCGTGGTGCACCCAGCGGATGCGCCGAGTATCGACGAGACGGGTCGCCACCGCGGTGCCCAGCGCGCAGTTGGCGAGGTAGCTCGCGCTCGCCGCGACGAAGAGCGGGCGAGGGGTCATGGCGTCAGGATACGCGCATCCGTCGTTCCTCGACTGTGACGGATGCGCGGGGCTGAGTTCGGGAAATCACCCCCGGATGCGGGTGCAATCGGACGGCGCCAGTGCCACACTGGGAAAGGTGACGAATCTTCCACCCGACTCCGGACAGAACGACAACCCCGAGGGCGAGAAGGAGGCGGCGGTTCCCCCCGTTCCGCCGCGGCCCGAGCAGCCCGAGGTGCCTCCCGTGGCGCCGCCGCCGGCCGCTCCGCCGACGCCGCCGGCCGCCCCGGCCGCGCCACCTGCTCCTCCCGCTTCGCCGTCGGCACCGCCCGTGCCGCCCGCACCGAGTGGCGCACCCGGTGGTGCGTACCCGCCGGTCCCGCCGGCGCCGCCCGCGTACCAGCCTGAGGCCTACGCGCAGGTACCGCCCGGCCAGGTGCCCCCGGGTCAGGTCCCGCCCGGCCAGTACGGCCAGGCGCCGCAGTACGGTGCGCCGCCGCCCGCGGCCCCGCCGAGCAGGGTGAACGGTCTGGCGATCGCCTCGATCATCGTGGGCGGGGTCGCCTTCATCGGCGCCTTCATCCCGTTCCTCAACTACGCGGTCTGGTTCGTCGCGCTGGTGGGTCTCGTTCTCGGCATCATCGCGCTCGTGCGCAAGGGCAAGAGCAAGGGGCTGGCGATCGGTGGCACGATCCTGTCGGGGGTGGCGCTCATCCTCTCGATCGTGCTGGCCATCGTGTACACCTTCGGCTTCATCGCCGCGGTGAACGACGCCGTCGACGAGGGGCTGTCGAGCATCACGCCCGTGCCCATGGACCCGCTGCCCTCCGACGACCCGTTCGCGACCGACGAGCCCGACGACGGCACGGGCGACGTGATCGCCGCGCAGTTCGGCCAGGTGGTGACCTACGACGACNGCATGCAGATCTCGGTCTCCGCGCCTTCGCCCTTCACTTCGTCGGGCACCGCGGTCGGCGCCGATCAGGCCACGAACCTCGCGTTCACGGTCACGATCTTTCACGGCACCTCGGCCGACTACCAGCCGTTCTCGTTCTCCACGGTCACCTCGGGTGGGGTGGATGCGAGCCTCATCATCGATCCGGACAACG
Organism: Corynebacterium-like bacterium B27; assembly: GCA_000333435.1. Classification (GTDB taxonomy): domain Bacteria; phylum Actinomycetota; class Actinomycetes; order Actinomycetales; family Microbacteriaceae; genus Herbiconiux. The sequence goes on from BADC01000203.1 coordinate 7,067, forward strand.
GCATCCAGGGTCTGCCGCCCGTCGACACGATCGCGGCCGGCCAGACATCACCTACACCGAGGCCTACTCGGTGGCGGATGCGAACGACATCACCTACGACGTCGCGCCCGGCTTCGAGTACACCCCGGCCAGCTTCACCAACTAGCCCTGCGGTACTGACCCTTTCGTCCCGTCCGCCCCGAACTGGGGGCGGGCGGGACGATTCCGTCTGCCGACGGCAACGGACCTGAAACCTCCTCGAAACACCGGACCGGCATCATCGACCTGCACCACCGGTCGCTGAGACCGCCGCACCGCCTGCACTGCCAGCACCGAACGCACCGCCCGCACCTCTGCATCTCATGCACTGCCTGCACCGCCCGTTCCGTCCGCACTGCCGTCATCGTCCGGTTCCACAGCACCCGAGGAGCTTCCGCATGCCCGATTTCCGCGCGCCGTCCGCCACTTCCTCCACCTCCGCCGCCGCCACCGTCCCCGCCGTCGAGCGGGCGGTGTCACGCCGCACCGTCGTCACCGCGGCCGCGTGGACGCTGCCCGTCGTCGCCGTGGCCGTCGCGACACCGCTCGCCGCCGCGTCCGACCTCACGGCCACCCTCGACCTCGTGCCCGCGTTCGGGCAGCCGTCGAACCCCACCAACGTCAAGGCCGTGCCGCTGAGCGTCAAGGTCTTCGACCAGAACGGGGTCGATGACTGGACGGGGAGCTTCGATCTCGAGGTGTTCTTCACGCCCGACGACTCCGTCATCTACGTGGTCACCGGCGTCAGCAACCCGCAGCCGTCGGCGGCGAGCATCGCGGCCGGCTGGGCGTTCACGGGCTGGGGGACGCCGGGGCCGAACGGCGTCTACAGCGCCAAGTACCAGTTCAGCGGCACCATCCTGAACGGCGACTCCGCCCAGTTGGTGGTGGACACGAACGCGAACCCCGTGGAGTTCTTCACCTTCGAGCGCGTCGGTTCACCCGCGGCGCCGTTCTCGACCATCCGCACGGTCACCATCTCGAACGTGGCGGGTGTGCCCAACACCGACCAGACCGCGAACAACTCCACCCCGCAGGCCATCACCTACTCCTGGTGAGAGGTGCTCTTCACCGCGCCGACCAGCCGCCGTCCATCGCGTAGCTCGCCCCCGTGACCATGGCGGCATCGTCGGTTGCGAGCCACGCCACCAGCGAGCCGACCTCGGCCGGTTCGACGAGCCGCTTGATGGCGCTTTCCGTGAGCAACACCTGGCTGAGCACCTCCGACTCGGCAATGCCGTGCAGCGCGGCCTGGTCGGCGATCTGGCGCTCGACCAGCGGGGTGCGCACGTATCCGGGATTGACGCAGTTGCTCGTCACACCGTGCGGGCCGCCCTCGAGCGCCGTCACTTTCGAGAAGCCCTCCAGGCCGTGCTTGGCGGCGACGTAGGCGCTCTTGTATGCGGAGGCGCGAAGGCCGTGCACCGATGACACGTTGATCACCCGTCCGAATCCGCGGGCGTACATGTGTGGCAGGGCGGCGCGCACGAGAAGGAACGGCACCTCGAGCATCAGTGCGATGATGCGGCGGAAGTCGGCGGGGTCGAAGTCCTGGATGGGGCTGATGCTCTGCACTCCGGCGTTGTTCACCAGGATGTCGATGGGGGAGAGGATGTCTGCCAGCCGGCGATCCTCCAGCGCAGCCGGCTCCAGGAGATCCACGGCCCAGGCGGTGCCGCCGACATCGGCTGCCACGGCCGCAGCCGCATCGCCGTCCCGGTCGGCCACCACCACCTGTGCCCCGCGCTGCGCGAGCGCGCGCACCGTTGCGGCGCCGATCCCGCTCGCCCCGCCCGTGACGAGAGCGCGCCGTCCCGCCAACGGGAGACTCACGCTCATGGTCGGCTCCTTCTCCATGGGCTGCTCCTTCTCGGTCCTCGTCGACCGGCGGTGACCTCGTCGACAGGACGAGTATTCGTGCAGATCTCTGAGGGGACAATGGCCAGTTGGTCGCAGCGGGTGTGCATAATTGCAGATGTGCAGCCCGGAACGCCGACGACCGCCCCTGGTCCGCCCGATCCGCAGGATCTGCTCGTGCTGCTCTCCGTGGCGCGCACGGGACGGTTCACAGCCGCGGCCGCGACGTTGGGCGTGAACCACACCACCATCTCCCGACGGATCGCGGCATTGGAGCGCCGTCTCGGTGGGCGCTTGCTCACGCGGGCCGGCGGTGGTTGGCAGGTCACCCCCTTGGGTCGACAGGCCGTGCACGCCGCCGAGGCCATCGAGTCGGCGATGACGATGCTGGCGGCCGATCCCGCCGACCCGGCCGAACCGCCTCGGCTGAGCGGTGTGGTCCGCATGTCGGCGACGGACGGCTTCAGTGCATTCGTGGCGGCACCGGCGGTGGCCCGATTGCAGCGGCGCCATCCGGATCTGCGGGTGGAGATCGTGACCGTGACGCGCCGGGCACTGCAGCACCGCTTCGGCCTCGACATCGAGGTCGTCGTGGGGCGCCCCCAGGTCAACCGGGCCGAGACCTTCGAGCTCGGCGAGTACACGCTCGGCATGTATGCCTCGCGCGATTACCTCGAACGCAACGGGACGCCTGCTACGGCGGAGGAGTTGTGCGAGCATCCGCTCGTCTACTTCATCGACTCGATGCTCGAGGTCGATGATCTCGATGCGCCGCGCCGGCTCGTTCCGGCCATGCGCGATTCGCTGACGTCGACGAACGTCTTCGTGCACGTCGAGGCGACGAGGGCGGGTGCGGGGGTCGGCTTCCTTCCCTGTTTCGTGGCCGATCGGCACCCCGATCTGGTGCGCCTGCTCCCCGACGAGTTCGTCGAGAAACTCTCGTACTGGATGGTGGTGCGCCCGGACGCGCTGGCCCTACCGGCGGTCGCCGCCGTCGCACAGGCCCTCCGCGACCACACCAAGTCGATGTCCGAAGAACTCCTCGGCACCACCCCGGAACCGGCGGCGTCCCCGAGCGACGGAGGAAGTGGCCTAGACAGAGCCCCCGAGGGACGGGGCGCGCGACGCCGCAGAAGCGGCGGTGTCCCGGAGCCACGTGAGTAGTGGCCTCGACATCCACCCCGAGCCGCGGGGCGCGCTGCGCCGCAGAAGCGGCGGCGCAGCGAACAGCACAGAGGGGATGACGGGAATCGAACCCGCGTGATCAGTTTGGAAGACTGAGGCTCTACCATTGAGCTACATCCCCGTGAGGGGCTCACACCCCAGCACCCGAACATCGTAGTACAGCTTCGGAAGCGCTGTGTGTCGGCCCGCGGGCGTGCAGTAGACTTGCCGAGGCCATTTCGCCGCCGGGGCGTAGCTCAGCTTGGCTAGAGCGCCCGCTTTGGGAGCGGGAGGTCGCAGGTTCGAATCCTGTCGCCCCGACACGACGCCGAACCTCAACTCATCAACAAGCCAGATGGCATCAGGAGAGACCCCAACGTGAAGACCACGGTCGAAAAGCTCAGCCCAACGCGTGTGAAGATCGCGATCTTCGTGACCCCCGACGAGCTGAAGCCCAGCATCGATCACGCTTACAGCCACATCGCCGAGCAGGTGAACATCCCCGGCTTCCGTAAGGGCAAGGTGCCGCCGCCCATCATCAACCAGCGCGTCGGCAAGGAAGCCGTGCTGGAGCACGCCGTCAACGACGGCCTCGACGGCTTCTACCGCGCCGCGGTCACCGAGAACGACCTCCGCCCGCTCGGCCGCCCCCAGGCCGACATCGTCGAGTGGCCCAAGGCCGCCGACTTCTCCGGCGACCTCGAGCTCGCCATCGAGGTGGATGTGCGCCCCGAGATCGAGCTGCCCGACTACGAGGGCTACGAGGTCACCGTCGAGCCCGCCGAGGTCACCGACGCCGATGTCGAGGAGGAGCTCGAGCGCCTCCGCAGCCGCTTCGGCACCCTCGTCACGGTCGACCGCCCGGCCAAGACCGGCGACTTCGCGCAGCTCGACCTCGTCGCCACCGTCGACGACGTCGAGGTCGACACCGCTTCGGGCATCTCGTACGAGATCGGCTCGGGCGAGCTCCTCGAGGGCATCGACGAGGCTCTCGACACCCTCACCGCGGGCGAAACCACCACGTTCGAGGCGCCGCTGCTCGGCGGCGAGTACGCCGGCCGCGACGCGCTCGTCACCGTCACGCTCAACTCCGTCAAGGAGCGCGAGCTGCCGGATGCCGACGACGACTTCGCGCAGATCGCCAGCGAGTTCGACACCCTCGACGAGCTGAAGGCCGACCTGAAGACCCAGGTGGAGAAGCAGAAGGCGTTCGGCCAGGCATCCGAGGCCCGCACCAAGATCGTCGAGTCGCTGCTCGAGAAGGTCGACGTGCCGGTGCCGCCCGCGCTCATCGAAGACGAGGTGCACCGTCACCTCGAGGGCGAGAACCGCCTCGAGGATGAGACGCACCGCGCCGAGGTCACCGAGTCCTCGACCAACACCTTCAAGACCCAGATCCTCCTCGACGCGGTCGTCGACCGTGAGCACGTGAAGGTCTCGCAGGACGAGCTGACCCAGTACCTCGTGCAGTCCTCCGCCCAGTACGGCATGGACCCGAACGAGTTCGTGAAGATCCTCTCCGAGTCGAACCAGATCCCGGCCATGGTCGCCGAGGTCGCCCGCAACAAGGCGCTCGCGATCATCCTGTCGAAGGCGAAGGTCGTCGACACGAATGGCAAGGCCGTCGACATCTCCGAGTTCACCACGCTCGCGGCCGACGACGAGGGCGAGAACCTCCTCGACGCCGAGGCGGCCGACGACCACGCCGACCACGACCACGACCACGCGGGGCACTCGCACTAGTCCCCAGCTCGACGAAGGGCCTCTCATCCGGTGACGGATGCGGGGCCCTTCGTGCGTTCACCCGACGAGCGACTTGGAAACCCCACGAATCTGGGATGGTTCCGGCTCAGGCCCGGCGCGAGGCTGGAGGCCGTGTTCCAGCTGTCCTCACCTCGGTTCGTGCCCACCCTCCGCCGCGCCGTCGCGCGCATCACCGTGACGCTCGGCGTGGCCGCCCTGCTCTCCGCCGTCGTCGTGACGCCCGTGCTCCCGACTGCAGCGGCCGCCGAGTCCGAAGCGTCGGCCACCGACCCGGGCGGCGTCTGCGCGTGCGGCGCCGTCGGCGACTTCGTCGACCCGGATGAGGGCGTGCTCGCCCGCGTGGTCTACACGGCCCCGCGTGAGGGGACGTCGCCGGGCGGCCGCTACGACATCGTGGCCGGTGACACCAGCACCTCGATCTACCGCGGAGCCGATCGAACCCGCCCGCTGCTGACCCTGTCGACGGTGGGCGCCGACTACCGCTGGGGCTTCAGCCCCGACCAGGACCGTTCGCGGCGTGGTGGATCGACAGCAACGCCTCTTCGGCTACGCGCTCTACGAACTCCAGTGCCGGAACGGTGCGCGCCAGATCGCGGGAGAGTCGGGCCTCACCGGAGTCTCGAGCGCCAACCTGTCGTTCAGCCACAGCGGCTCCCGCTTCCTCGTGGGCTATTTGCGCAACGCCACTGCGATGACGCTGAAGGCCTTCGACGCCCGCACCGGCAGCGCCCGCTTCACCGAGGACATCGCCATCCAGTTCCCGCCCGGCGACCCAGGCGGCGGGGGCGACCCCGGCGCGTCGTCGCCGGCCGAGAACTTCGAGGTCTCCGTGGTGAAGAACCAGCCGCTCTTCGACGTCACCTGGGACCCACCGCATTACATCGGTGACGGCGCCGTCACCGGATACGTGCTGACGAGCGACCCCGAGGCGCCGGCCGGAGCGCGCATCACCGAGGTCGGTGAACGGCACCTCCGGCTCAGCGGCTTCACCCCGGGCGTGCGGTACACCTTCGCGTTGCAGCTCGTGAACCCGGCCGGCAAGAGCGCAGCGGTCGAGTCGCCGCGCGTGAAGATCCCGCTGCCGAAACCTCCGAAGGCCGCCGAGTTCGGCGCAGGCGCGGATGCGGATACGAGTGCGGACGTCGAGGCGCTCGCCGCCGCGTCGAGCGCCGCCTGGGGGTTCAGCCCCGACGACGACGACCGCTACCTCATGCTCAGCACGGTGGAGAACGGATTCACGCGCGTGCGCGTCATCGATCTCGAGACCGGATCGACGACCCTCGAAGAACGCGTCACCGCCGCGTCGGCGCAGTGGGGCTTCAGCCCGTGCGGCGAGGCGTTCGGCTTCATCCTGTCGCCGCCGACAGGCGCGAAGGACGTGAAGGTGCTGAGCACGGCGACCGGCGCCCAGCTCGGTGCGACCGCGAAGGCCACGGGCCGCACCGTGCGACTCGGCGTGTTCGGCGACGACGAGCAGGGTATCCTCAGCTACCTGCTCATCGTGGGCGACAAGGCCACGGTGATCGCTCGCGTGACCGGCGGCGACTGCGGTGACCCCGATCCGGACCCCGACCCCGGTGAGGAGCCGCCCGCGACTCCGGCGAAGGTGACCGCGCAGGGTGGAGCCGGCCGCGCGGTCGTGACCTGGGAGTACCCGGCGGATGCACCTGCGGCGGACCGGTTCGAGGTGCAGGTGATCGTCGACGGCGCCCCCACCGACTCCGTGACCGTCGACGGCTCCCGGCGGACGGCGCAGATCGGTTCGGGATCGAGCGCCGTCGCGGCCGGGCAGTACTCCTTCGCCGTGACGGCGCATCGTGGAGACGTCGCCGGCGAGCCATCGGCCCCGACCGCAGCGGTTCCGGTCGGCGGAGCGGCGGCGTGCGGATTGGTGACCTGGACGGCCGGGCCCACCTCCGGCACCGCGCGGGGCGTGCCCACCGCGGGCGGGGTCACCGCGTCGCTGCAGTACTCGATCGAGGGCACCGCCGTCACGGTGCGTGACACGAGCACGCGGGCGGGATCGAGCAGGCCGGCGTCGAGCCTGGATGCGGGCGCGCCGGGCTGGGCGTACGAGCATCCGGCGAACTCCACCGAGACCCGCGAGCACGTGGTCTACTACCCGGGCTGGAACGACTACCTGCTGACCGTCGAGGCGCGGGATGCGGCCGGCGCCGTCTCGCTCGCCGCCGTAGTCGTGCACGTGGCGCCGTCGCGCGCCCCGGCGAACGATGCGTTCGCGACCGCCACGCCCCTCACCGGCACGTCCGGCGACCTCGCGGGGGTCAGCACCTGGACCACCTGCGAGACCGACGAACCGGGAACCGCGGATGGCGCGATCTACACGCAGTGGTTCGAGCTCACCCCGGAGCGCGACTCGCGGCTCGTCATCGACGGCTACCACCCGGCCATCGCGATCTACCAGGGCGACGATCTGGCGTCGCTCACCGACGTCACCCAGCAGCTCGGCACCTGGCCGAACCTCCGGCAGAGCGCCTCGCTCGATGCCGGCACGAGCTACCACGTGCAGATCGCGGCCGAGGCGGCCTCACCCGACTTCTCGCTCCCGTGGCAGCTGTACGAAGCGCCGGCGAACGACGATCGCGCCAAGGCGAGCGTGATCGATCCGTCGGGTGCGGTGGCCTACAGCGTCGACCTCAACGGCGCGGGGGTCGAACCGGGCGAGACGGACAGCTGCGAATCCTGCCTGACCGTCGCATCCGTGTGGTTCACCTGGACGGCCACCACCCACGAGTGGGTGACGGTGTACTCGGCGGACCCGCTGGCGGCGCTGGAGTTCTTCGTCGCCGACCCGGATGCGCCGCTCGGCGTCACTGCGATCGACGCCACCTGGAAGAAGAAGGAAGGGCACAAGGCCGGGATCGAGCAGCAACCCGGGACCACGTACTACGTGCGGATCGCCAATGACGCGGTCGATCACCTCGCGCACGGACCGGTCGATCCGTTCCCCGTGAGCTGGCACCCCGCGCCGGCCAATGATTACATCACTGCTGCGCAGACGATCGAGGGAACGTCGGGTGCCGTGGCGGGTTCGAACCGGTGGAGCTACCTGGAATACTTCACCGGGATCGACGCCGAGGTGCGTTCGGGCGTCGTCTGGTACCGCTGGCAGGCGGATCGGAGCGGGCCGGTGAGCTTCACCGTCGACACCACCGAGATCGCCCGCCCCGAGGTGTACGTCTTCGACGACGATCCGGCCGACCCGACCCTGCTCGCGCCGTCGGAGGTGCAGACCACCGACGGCGACGCCCGCCCTCGCACCACGTTCGAGGCCGTTGCGGGGACGAGTTACCTGCTCGCCGTCTCCGGGCACTGGACGGGTGGCTACTACGGACCGCTCGAAGGCGACTTCACGCTCCGCTGGGGCGCCGCGACCCTCCCCGGCGCGGCCACAGCGGTGACCGCCCAGGAACTGCCCGGCACCGACCGGCTCTCGGTGGAGTGGGAACCCGCCGACGACGGCAACGCCGACATCGTGCGGTACGAGGTGACGGTGACGCCTGACCTGCCCGCGGGCGGGACCGTTCTGGTCGACGACGACCTCCGATCGGCGGTCGTGAACGGGGTGGCGCCCGGTGCGACGTACATCGTGCGCGTGGTCGCGGTCAACGTGCTCGGCGCCGGTCCCGAGGCCGTGTCGGCGCCCGTGACGATCTCGGGTGGTCCGCGCATCCGCACCGGGCTGATGACCGCGACGGCGGGCGAGCCGTTCGAGCAGGCGCTGGAGGTGACGGGTGGCACGGCGCCGTACGGGTTCGTGCTCGTGAACGGGCCCGGGTGGCTGCGGGTCGACGCCGAATCCGGTGTGCTCACCGGCACCCCCGATGCGGCGGGTACGCATCCGGCGACGGTGCAGGTCACGGACGGCGACGGCCGCACGGCGGTCGGCGTGGTGACGATCGAGGTGACGGCGCCCGGGCCGGTCGACCCGGGTGAGGACCCGGGCGAAGACCCCGGCGATCCGGTGCAGGGGATCGACGGCGACGCCGTGCCAGGCGGCACGCTCACCGCGTCGCTCGTCGGGTTCGCGCCGGGCAGCACCGTCGACGTCTGGTTGCACTCGACGCCCATCCCTCTCGGTGCCGTGCGCGCCGACCCGGCGGGCGTCGCCCGGGTCACGTTCGTGGTGCCGCCGGAGTTCCGCGGTGAGCAC
>BADC01000202.1 GCA_000333435.1 Corynebacterium-like bacterium B27
CTCGCCGAACCCCTCGCCTGCGCGGTCAACTTCGTGCTGCACCGCGGCGGCCTCTCGGCGGGAGAGAGCATCCTGGTGCTCGGCGCCGGGCCGATCGGCGTGCTCTGCGCCGCCGTGGCGAAAGGGGCGGGCGCAGGTCTGATCGTCGTGTC
>BADC01000201.1 GCA_000333435.1 Corynebacterium-like bacterium B27
GCTTCGGGCCNCGNTAGGACGTCGACGAACTCCGCCGTGGACGCGTCTCCGGTGCTGGCCGGTGCCGCCTCCGTGCTGCATGCGGTCAGGGAGACCACGATCGCGGCGGCCGCGATCAGGGCGCCGAGACGGACGTGGCGTGGTCGAGTCATTGCGTTCTCCTCATTGAGTGGTGACACAGGTGGTGATGAGGCCCCACGGTAGGTCAGCCCGGACTGAAAGCACTATGAGATAGTTCGACCGGCATCGATAGCCAAAGGGGTCAGGATGCTCGACGCCGTTACATCGCTGTTCGACTATCGTTGCCTCGCGAATTTCGAAAGAGACCTATAGGTGCTCTTCCCCTACAGTCGGTCCAGCAGCAGCACGCTGATCGACCTCACTGGAGAGAGCGCGGATGAGTCACCTGAGCCTGAGCGGAATCACGAAGTCGTTCGGTGGAGTCCATGCCCTCCGCGGCGTGGAGTTCCAGCTCTCCGAGCGCGGCAGCGTCCACGGCCTGATCGGGGCGAACGGCTCCGGGAAGTCGACGCTGCTCGGCGTGCTCTCCGGCCAGCTGAGCCCGGATGCCGGCACGATCACGCTGCACGGCGAGCGCGTGGAGTTCCGCGACCCCGCCCACGCGCTCTCGCACGGCATCGCCATGGTCTCGCAGGAATCCGCTCTCGCCCCGCATCTGTCGGTGGCCGAGAACATCCTGCTCGGCCGCCGCTTGAGCCGATCGTGGTGGGGCATCGACTGGACGTCGACCCATCGTCGGGCCACCGAGGTGCTCGCACGCCTCGACCTCGACCTCGACCCCGCGATCGCGGTGTCGCGCCTGCGGCCCGACCAGCGGCAGATGGTGGAGATCGCCCGAGCGCTCTCGATCGAGACGTCGGTGCTCATCCTCGATGAGCCGACCAGCTCCCTGAGCGACGACCAGGTGCGGTCGCTGTTCGCCGCGGTACGCCTCCTGAAGGGGCAGGGCGTCTCCACCGTCTTCGTGAGTCACCGTCTCCCCGAACTCTTCGAGCTCTCCGACGAGATCACCGTGCTCCGCGACGGACTCACCGTCGCCACCGGACCCACCGGGGCGTTCGACCAGACCACCCTCGTGGATGCCATGGTCGGCCAGGCGGCCACGCGCCGGCGATCCGGTCCTCCCGGCCGCCGCGGGCCGACACCGGGAGCGGCTCCGCTCATCGAGGTGCAGAAGGCGAGCTCCGACCGCGCCTTCACCGACGTCAGTCTCACGGTGCAAGCGGGCGAGATCGTGGGTCTGGCCGGACTCACCGGCGCCGGGCGCGGTGAACTCCTCGAGTCCCTCTTCGGCGCGCGCCCCTTCACCGGCCAGGTCTCGCTCAACGGCACATCCGTGACCCGGGCGCGACCCGAGGAGGCCATCGCGGCGGGTGCCGCCTACCTGCCGCCCGACCGCAAGACCGACGGGGTGGTGCTGCAGCGCAGCATCGTCGACAACCTCCTGATGGTCAGCACCCGTGACCGGCGGCGCCTCGGCGCCCCCCGCACGGCCGACACCGCGCTGGCCGCGACGCTGGCGAAACGGATGTCGATCAAGGCGCCCGACCTCCGATCCCCCGTCGGATCGCTGAGCGGAGGCAACCAGCAGAAGGTCGCCATCGGCAAGTGGCTCGGCGCCGGTAAGACTGTGCTGCTGCTGGACGAGCCGACCCGCGGTGTCGACATCGCCGCGAAACAAGAGATCCACGCCCTGCTGCGCGACGCCGCCGCCCAGGGCACCGCGCTCCTCGTGAGCTCCTCGGAGACCGACGAGCTCCTCGAACTCTGCGACCGCATCCTCGTCATGCACGCGGGCGTCATCGTCGCCGATGTCGCCGCAGCGGAGGCGACCGAACCCTCGATCACCCGCCTGGCTGGAGGCCACCTATGACCATCGAATCGACGACCGCCGCACCGTCGGCCCTCTCGCGCCTCTGGGCCGGCACGCGATTGTTCCGGCCGGTGCTGTTCCTCGTGATCGCCATGCTGGTGTTCTTCGCGGTCACGCAACCGGTCTTCTTCACGGCCGGCAACATCGCCAACGTGCTCACCGCGGCGGCGCCGCTCTGGGTGGTGAGCATGGGGATGACGCTGGTCGTGATCACCGGGGGCGTGGACCTCTCGGTCGGCGCCACGGCCGCCCTGGCCGGGATCTTCCTCGCCAAAACCATCGAAGCGGGCCTGCCGGCTTGGCTCGCCCTCCTTCTGAGCGTGGTGTTCGGCGCCGTCGTCGGCGCTCTGGCCAACGGACTGTTCATCGGCTGGCTGCGCCTGTCGTTCTTCGTGGTGACGATCGCCTCGATGACGACACTCACCGGCATCGTGAACCTGTGGTCGAACAGCAAGTCGTTCTACCTCACCGATCCGCTGTTCGCGCAGCTCTCCGGCGGCTCGCTGTTCGGCATCCCGTATCCCGTCTGCGTGATGATCGTGGTGTTCGCCCTCTTCCTCTACCTCGAGCGCCGCACCTTCTTCGGCCGCGACGTGTTCGCGGTGGGCGGCAGCTTCTCGGCCGCCCGCCTCTCCGGCATCAACACCACCCGCACCATCGTTCTCGTCTACGCCATCTCGGGCGCGCTCGGCGCCGTGGCCGGCGTGCTCTCCAGCTCCCGCGTGGGGGCCGCCACGCCCCAGGTCGACCCGAGTCTGCCGCTGCTGGCGGTGGCCGCGGTGCTCCTGGGCGGCACGAGCCTGCTCGGTGGGCTCGGCAGCGTGGTGGGCACGGCTCTGGGCGTGCTGTTCATCGGTCTGCTGCAGAACGGGCTCAGCATCGCCGGCATCGCGAGCTTCTGGCAGCAGGTGATCACCGGCGTGATCCTCGTGGCCGCGGTGCTGGGCGACCGCATCTCAGCGCGTCGCCGGCCGTCACGCCGGCAACGCGCCGCCGATGCCCTCGCGCAGGCGGATGCGCAGGCCGAGGCCCGCGCGGAGGTCGCGGCCGACCCGGTGCTCGCCACGAAGACCGAAGCCACCGGGGCACGATGATGACGGCGTCCGGTGCGCTCGATCGTGACGTGCTGACCTCGGCCGACTACGACCGCATCTTCGGCGTGCTGGCTGACTGCGACACCGCGCGCGACCTCCGGAGCTTCCGCGAGGCGCTCCTGGAGTCGCTCGGGCGACGATTCGGCTTCACCACGACGACCTTCTTCACCGGGTCGTCGTTCGCCGCGATCTGGACCGACCCCGATCCGCTGGAGACGCGGAGCTCGGTGGGCATGCTCGCGCCCTATCAGGACGGTTGGTACAAGAACGAGGTGTTCTCCACGGCGGCAGCGGTGACCCTGCTCCGCCGCACCCGGGTGGCCGGACTCGGCGAGCTCGGCCGGCTGCCGCATCCGGCGCAGGACTATCTCGACCGCTACCTCTACCCCGGTGGTTTCCACGCGGCCACTGCGCTCCATCTGGACGCTGGAGGGGGCCGACGGGCCGTCATCGGGATCTTCAAATCCAAAGCCTCCGTGCGCGAGCAGCAGGAACTCGCCGCTCTCCGGCGCCTCGCCGGGCCCTTGAACGGCCTCAGCCGGGCGCTCGCCACCGACGAGCCCGACTCCTCGCACGACCGCTTCTCCGCACTCGCCCCACGGCAGCGGGAGGTCGCACGCCTGATCGCCGCCGGCCACTCGAATGCCGAGATCGCGACGCTCCTCAACCTCACCGAAGGCACGGTGAAGAAGTATGTGAGCGCGATCCTCGACACCACCCGGCTCCGGTCGCGCACACAGCTCGCCTTGCTCGTGAACACTCGCGGCGACCGGGCCGTCCGGCCGCACTGGTAACTTTCGACCACTTCTGCGACCCCGTCCGCTCATCCGACACTGAAGAACCCACGACGACGTGAAGAAATGGAGTCACCATGACGCGCTTGCGTTTCGGAATCGTGCAGACCCCCCTGCACTCCTCGAAGATCAATCCCACGCTGGCGATGCGCCAGGACATCGAACTGATGCAGCACCTCGACCGGCTCGGCTTCGACGAGGCCTGGATCGGTGAGCACCACTCCGGTGGCAGCGAGATCATCGGCAGCCCCGAGATCTTCATCGCGGCCGCCGCCGAGGTCACGACCCGCATCAAGTTCGGTTCGGGAGTGACCTCGATCAGCTATCACAACCCGCTCTGGGTCGCCGACCGCTTCGTGCAGCTCGACCACCAGACCCGCGGCAGGGTGATGCTCGGCGTCGGCCCGGGCTCGCTGCCCTCAGACTCCTCGATGATCGGGCTGACCCCCACCGACACCCGCGAACTGCTCTCGGAGAACATCGACATCATCCTGCGCCTGCTGCGGGGCGAGACGGTCACGGCCACCACCAAGACCCACACCCTCGTCGACGCCCGGCTGCAGTTGGCACCGTACTCCGACCCGCTGTTCGACATCGTCGCGGCCGGCGTGGTGTCGCCCACCGGGCCGCGACTGGCCGGGATGCACGGCCTCGGCCTGTTCTCGATCGGCGCCACCATGACCTCCGACGGCTTCGACGCGCTCGCCCACGCCTACGGCATCCAGGAGGAGCGGGCCGCGGAGTACGGCAAGACCGTCTCGCGCGACCAGTGGCGCCTGGCGACCCTGTTCCACCTCGCCGAGACCCGCGAGCAGGCCTACGAAGACGTCGCGTACGGCATCGAGGAGTGGTTCCGCTACTGGCAGAACGTCGTGGCCTTCCCGCAGATGGCGGTCGAGGGCGACAACGTGCGCGAGATGATCGACTTCATCAACGACAACGGCATCGGCGTGATCGGCACGCCGGATGACGCGGTGAAGCAGATCGAGCGCCTCGAGAAGCAGACCGGCGGCTTCGGCGCCCTGCTCGTGTTCGGCAACGACTGGGCGAACCGGGCGGCGACGTTCAATTCCTACGAGCTCTTCGCCCGCCACGTGATGCCGGCGTTCCAGGGCCATCTCGCCGCGGCGGCCGCATCCAAGGCGCACACGGCGGCCCTGCGCGACGAGCAGACGAAGCAGCACCTGGCGGCGATCTCGCACATGACCGAGAAGTACGACGCCGAAGTCGCCGCGAAGGCGTGACGGCGATGATCATCCGGATCGGGCGCCCGGCAGATCCGGCCGCCGTGGAACTGGTCGAAGCCGACGTCTTCGATCGATTCCACGTGGAGGCCGAGGAGGGCGCCGCACGCTCAGAGATCGACCTCGCGCTCCGGCGCGCCTCGGCCGGCGCGTTCGACGACGGCACGTCGCAGCCCGTCATCGACGCCGCCTGGCTCCGGCACCAGGGTGACGGCGACGCCGCCTGGGAAACGTCGTTCGACGCCATGCTCGCCTTCGCGGAGTCGAAGGGGTGGTACTCCCCCGACGCGGGCACCGTTCAGGCGCACGTCGAGTACCGGCGGGCGGCCGGGCTGAGCGCCGACGAGTTCCGCGCGGCGTTCCGCGGCCACCCGGCCGGGGTCGCCGTCATCACGGCCGACGACGGCTCGGGGCCCGTGGGTCTCACGGCGACCTCGGTGTTCTCGGTGAGCGCCGAACCGCCGCTCCTGGTGTTCTCGGTGTCGCACCTCTCGTCGAGCACCCCGACCATCACGGCGTCGGAATCGGTCGTGGTGCACCTTCTCGGCTCGCGAGATCTCTGGGCAGCGCAGCTCTGCGCCACGAGCGGCATCGACCGCTTCGCGGACACCTCGCTGTGGAGCCGCCTGCCGACGGGTGAACCCTACTTCCCGACGGTCTCCCGGTGGCTGCGGGCCGAAGTCGTGTCGACCTCGGTGGCCGGCACGTCGACGATCGTGGTCGTGCGGGCCCTCGAGAGCGGGTCTCGCACCGACGACGAGCAGCAGGACGAGGCACCATTGGTGTACCACAACCGCACCTGGCACGCCCTTACCGAACACTCCGAGCTCGAGGTGCGCGCGGGCTGACGCCGCCGCCCGAAAAGACGATGGCCGCCTCTCGATGAGGCGGCCATTGTCGTGCGGGCATCCGTTCACGGATGCACGAGGATCTTCACCTCGGTCTCGTTGTTCTGGATCAGCCGCTCGAACCCCTGCTCCACGACGTCGTCGAGGGCGATGCGGCTGGTGATGAGCGGCTCCAGGTCGATCGACCCCTCCTGGATCAGCGCGATCACGGCGGCGTGGTCGTGCGCGTACGCCATCGATCCCCGCAGGGTGATCTCCTTGATCACCACGCGCTCCATGTCGACGGCCGCCGGCGCCATCCAGACCGAGACGTTGACGATGGTGCCCGTGGGCTTGACGGCGTCCATCAGCATGTCGAGGACGGGCTGGACGCTCGTGCACTCGAACGCGACGTCGGCTCCCGTGCCGCCCGTCCGGCGGCGCACCTCCTCGGCGACATCCGTCCCGGTCGGGTCGAACACGGCGTCGACGCCGATGACGCGCGCCTTCTCCTTGCGGGGCGGGTTGATCTCCGAGACCAGCACCGTCAGACCTTTGGCCTTCAGGATGGCAGCGGTCATCAGACCGATCGGCCCCGCACCGCCCACGATGGCGGTCTGGCCCGGCTTCGCGCCGCTCCGGGTCACCGCGTGGTGCGACACCGCGAGCGGCTCGATGAGGGCGGCCTGATCGAGCGGGATGTCGCCGATCGGGTGCACCCACTTGCGGTCGGCGACCACCTTCTCGCTCAGTCCGCCGCCGCGGCCCGCGAGCCCGACGAAGTTGGTGTCGGGCGAGAGCTGGTACTCGTCGTCCGGCCCCATCGGCACGTCGTCGCGGATGATGTACGGCTCGACGACGACGTTCTGGCCCACGACGAGGTCGGTGACCCCCTCGCCCACCGCACTGATGGTTCCGGAGAACTCGTGACCCATGATGATGGGCGGCTCCTCGCCGGAGATCGGATGCGGGTGGCCGGGGTGCGGGATGAAGTTCGGCCCCACGAGGTACTCGTGCAGGTCGCTGCCGCAGATTCCGCACCAGGCGATGTCGACCATGACGGCGCCGGGGCGGAGTTCGGGTTCGGGAACGTCTTCGACGCGCAGGTCTCGCGCGGCGTGGAAGCGGGCGGCTTTCATGGTGTCTCCATTCGAGGTCAGGACGGGTGGTCGGTGAGGCCGAGTCGGGCTGCCGCTTGCGGGAAGACCCGCAGGAAGTTCTGCCACATGATGTTCTCGAGGTCGCCTTGCGGCATGTCGGAGGCCTGCAGCTCGTGCAACACGGAGGGCGTGTTGTAGAGCAGCGGCTGGGCGTAGGAGTCGGTGCCGAAGAGGAGGCGCTCCGACCCGAAGCGGCTCACGAACTCGTCGAGCGGCCGCAGCAGGGGGAAGCAGATGGCGGTGTCGAACAGCACGTTCGGGCAGCGCTCGGCGATGTCGAAGAGGTAGCGGATCTGCGTGGCCCCCGAGAAGCCGTCGAGGGCGACGAGGGTGGCGTCCGGATGCGCGGTCGCCAGATCCAGGAGCGACCACGGGGCCTCGAGGCCCGACTCGCTGAACAGATGGAGGTAGCAGGGCAGCCCGCGTTCGGTGGCGAGGTCGATCAGCACGTGCATCCGCCGGTCGGACAGCGCCACCCCTTGGTAGCGGGTGTGCCAGGCCAGGCCGTCGATCTGCAGCTCGTCGACCAGCCGGGTCACCTCGGCGCGGCACAACGCCTCGCGATGCAGCGGCTCGACCGTGCCGAGCGCGATGGGGAACCGGCTCGGCAGGCTGTCGCGGTAGGCGGCGATGCCGTCGTTGAGTGCGCGGGTGTTGGCGATGCCGTCGCTGCGGTCGTACTGGAAGCCGGGGATGACGCAGGCCGCCGCCAGGCCGAAGTGGTCGAGCATCGCGGTGTGCACCTCGACCGGTCGGATGCTCGTGCCCTCAGCCGTGGCGCCCGCCTCCCCCATGCCCAGGGCGAGTTCGCCGACGTGTGGTGGGTGTCGATGATGTGGGCGGTGTTCGGGGCGGGGCTCATGGCCGCTCCTTTCGGGCGAGGCGGATCAGGCTATGCGGGGGTTGCGGAACACGGCGGTGGCCGAGGCGATCAGTCGATCGTCGCAAGTGATCTCGCCCGACACGAAGCTCATCGTCTTCGTGCGCGCGGTCACCCGCGCCGAACCCAGCACGGTCTCGCCGAGCGACGCGGCGCCGATCATGCTGCTGGAGAGCTGGATCGTGATCGGATGTCCCTGCTGGCCGGCCCCGAGCGACCGTTCGACCTCGGCGCCGAGCGTGAAGTCGAGGAGGGTCAGGATGAGCCCGCCGTGCACGGTGCCGTTGGGATTGACGTGGGCCGGGCGGACCGTCAGACGGATGCTCACCGCATCCGGTCCGACGCGCCACTCGATGCCGCCGACGTGGTCGAGGAACGTGCCCTCCTGGCCGATCGGGCCATATTCGCTCAGCGGGCTCGGCTCGCTCATCGGGCCTCTCCTTCGGTGATCAACACGATCCAGTCGGCCACCATGGCCGGGCGCTCCGAGCCCTCCCGCTCCAGCACGCAGCCGAGAACGAGCCGGTATCCCGTTTTCGTCTCCTCGAGCGAGTTCAGCGTGAGCGCGAGCCGGAGGGAGTCGGCGGGGGTGACCGGGGCGGTGAAGCGCACCCGGTCGAGACCGTAGTTCGTCCAGCGCTCGGCCCGGCGCACGGCGTAGCACTCGTTGGCCAGACCGGTCACGAGGCTGAGCAGCAGGAAGCCGTGCGCCAGCACGTCGCCGAACGGGCTGTCGGCCTTCGCCCGCTCGCGGTCCAGGTGCACCCAGTGCTCGTCGCCGGTCAGCACACCGAAGGCGGCGATGCGCTCGGCGGGCACCGTCGTCCACGCGCTGTGACCGAGCACGGTTCCCACGTGCTCGGCGAGGTCGCCGGCCGACTCGACGGTGATCATGAGGGCTCCTTCGCGAGAACGGAATCAGGGTGGTACAGGGCGTCGATCAGGTCGGCCGAGGCGCTCCGGAACAGTGCCGGCTTGAGCAGCCCCTTCGGCGAGAGCAGTTCGGCGGCGGGTTCGGCCGTCAGAATCGCGGCCGCACGAATGAGGTTCGTCTGCCCCGACGTGGTCGCGTTGTGAGCACGGACGACGGCGTCGACATCGACCGCAGCGCCGTCGGCCAGCCAGAACACCGCGACGAGATGCGACCGGTCGGGGCCCGCCACGACGACGTCGCGCACCCCCGTGCCGCCGGCGGCGAGCAAGCTCGACCGGAGCCGGTCGACGTTCACCCAGGAGCCGTTCGCCAGCTTGAAGTCATCGGCGATGCGCCCGTCGAAGCGGATGCCCCGGCCCGGGTCGTCCTCGTCCACCAGCACGCCGGCGTCGCCGGAACAGTAGAAGCCGTCCGCATCGAACACCGCGGCGGTGCGCTCGGGCTCCCGCCAGTAGGTGGGCATCACGCTCGGGCCCTTCACCCGCAGCTCGAGCTTGCCGGCCACGGGTACGAGTCGCACGGTCACGCCGGGCAGCGGCGGCCCCACCTGACCGGGCTCGCTGTCGGCGGTGTGCACCGTCGTCGCCGCCGGGCCGACCTCGGTCGATCCCCAGCCCGTGAGCACCGGCACCGGGTTCTCGCGCACGGTCAGCGACAGCTCGCGCAGCCGGTGGAAGGTGCCCGTCGGCATCGCCGCTCCGGCGGAGAAGAGGGCATCCGCACGCCCGAGGAGAGCTCGCCGGAACTCCGGTTCGGCCTCCAGCACGGGCAGGAGCGCCTGGAAGGTGGCAGGAACCGCGGCATGGAACGTGGGCGGGAACTCCTTGATCGCGGCGATCGTGCGGCCCAATTCCGCGGGACGGCCGTGCGCGTCGTCGATGTGCAGCGTGCCCCCACCGAGCAGCACCATGTCGATGTTCGCGTTGCCGCCGAAGGCGTGGTTCCAGGGCAACCAGTCCACCAGCACGGGCGGGTGGTCGGTCACGAACGGCCACACGTCGACGGTGGCGCGCATGTTGCTCACGAGCATCCGATGCGTGTAGACGACCGCCTTCGGCGTGCCGGTCGACCCGGAGGTCAGCAGCAGCTTGACGGGGTCGTCGTCGCGCGCCGCGTCGAGCAGGCGGTCGCCGAGTGCATGGGGGTCGTCGGGGTCGTCGGTGCTCGCGCCGTCCTGCGCGCCGGCGGGCCGGATGCTCGTCACGGCGACCCGCCCATCCGGGAGTCCCGCATGGAGCAGGGCATCGGGCACCACGATGAGGGCCGGGTCGACCAGATCGAGCACCCCGGCGATGCGGTCGCGGTCGGCACCGGGGCGCAGATACTGCGCCGCGATCGGCGCCCACAGCGCGCCCACCAACATGGCGGCATGACCGCAGATGAACGACTCGATGCTGTTGGTGGCGATCACCGCCACCCGGTCACCCGGTCGGATTCCCCGTTCCGTCAGGGCGGCCGCGGCGCGGACGCTGGCCGACCAGGCGCTCGCGTAGTCGAGCACGCGCCGTTCGCCGGCCTCGACCTCGGTGAGCAACGCCGCCTGCGGCGTCTCGCGCGCCCACCGACGCAACCAGTGCAGGGTGGTCACCGGCGCATCCGACAGCCGCCGGCGGGAACGCAGCTCGATCACGCCGCCGGGCAGTCGATCGATGACGATGTCGGGTTCGCTGAAGGGCGGCACCCCGCCCGTCGTCGAGCCCGAGCTCACCGCGCGGCCTCGTCGGGAACGGGTTGGGCGACGCGGCCGTGGCGCGGAGCGGCCGCGGCCGTCGGCGCATCGCCCGCGACGGCTCCCGCACTCGGGCCAGCCGGCGCCTCGACCGCGCGCTCCTTCGAGAGCAGCAGCGCGATGATGCTCAGCACGGCGACGCCGGCGATGAACCACACGATGGGCGACACGTCGCCCGGGTTGCCTGCGATGAGCGCGGTGAGGATGAGCGGACCGAAGCCGCCGCCGATGGTCGCCGCGATCTGGTAGCCGAGCG
>BADC01000200.1 GCA_000333435.1 Corynebacterium-like bacterium B27
GGCGCCAAGCGGGTGCAGGTGATGGGCGACGAGGCGCTGCTCACCCTGGCGATGAACAACCTCATCGCGAACGCGGTGCAGTACTCGCCCGACGGCTCCCGCGTCGGCATCGGCGTGCACCACGACGAGGGCGTGGTGGAGCTCGTCGTCACCGACCAGGGGATCGGTATTCCCGAGGACGACCTGCCGCGGGTGTTCGAACGGTTCTTCCGGGTCGACCAGGCCCGCTCGCGCAACACCGGCGGCACGGGCCTCGGCCTCAGCATCGTGAAGCACGTCGTGCAGAACCACGGCGGCGACATCCGGGCCTGGTCGCAGATCGGTCAAGGCTCCACATTCACCATCCGGCTGCCCGAGGCGCCACCCGCGTCGGCGGTTTCACAAGGAGAGAAACGATGACCCACATCCTGCTGGTCGAAGACGAAGCGGCGCTGAGCGAACCGCTCAGCTACTTGCTGCGCCGGGAGGGCTACGGGGTCACCGTGGCGCCCGACGGGCCGAGCGCCATCAGCGAGTTCGACCGCGGCGGGGTGGACATCATCCTGCTCGACCTCATGATCCCCGGCATCCCGGGCACCGAGGTGTGCCGCGAGATCCGCACCCGCTCGTCGGTGCCGATCATCATGCTCACCGCCAAGGACTCCGAGATCGACATCGTGGTGGGCCTCGAGCTCGGTGCCGACGACTACGTCACCAAGCCGTACTCGACGCGCGAGCTGCTGGCGCGCATCCGTGCGGTGCTCCGGCGGCAGCTCGAGGTGATCGACGCCGCCGAGCCGCAGCTGGTGGCCGGCCCCGTGTCGATGGACGTCGAGCGGCACACCGTCGCCGTGAACGGCAAGGAGGTGGCGATGCCGCTGAAGGAGTTCGAGCTGCTCGAGCTGCTGCTGCGGAACGCCGGCAGGGTTCTCACGCGCGGGCAGCTGATCGACCGCGTCTGGGGTTCGGACTACTTCGGCGACACCAAGACGCTCGACGTGCACATCAAGCGCATCCGCTCGAAGATCGAGAAGACGCCCTCGGAGCCGACCCTGCTCGTGACCGTGCGAGGCCTGGGCTACCGCTTCGAGGGCTGAGCCCGCGGGTTCAGCCGGCCGGGGTCTCGGTCGGCTCGGGGGTCGGGGTGGCCGTCTCGACCGGGGTGTCGACCAGCGTGGGCGGCGGCGACTGCAGGGGCGTGGCCGTGGGGGTGGGCGTCGGGGCGAGGTCTGCGTACTCGGGGAGGCTCGTGTTCAGCACCGGAACCAGGATCTGCTTGCCCTCGGCGCTGCCCGACTGGAAGTAGACGGGGAAGAGGCTGCCCGGCTTCGACACGTTGGTGAGCAGGATCTGCTCGCCGTCCTTGCCGCCGAAGCTCGTGATGGCGCCGTTGCCCTCGACCGTGACCTTCTGGCTCACGCGCTTGCCGGTGGCGCCGTCTTCGTACTGCACCTGCACCTGAGCGCTTCGAGTCGCCCGTGT
>BADC01000199.1 GCA_000333435.1 Corynebacterium-like bacterium B27
CAGCATCATCGTGGCGATGACGAGACCGAACAGCACGTTTCGGCCCCGGAACCGGAAGTAGGAGAACCCCCACGCCACCATCGCGCTCGAGATCGTGACCGTGCCCGCCGCCAGGATCGCCACGAAGGCGGAGTTCGCCAGCCACAACCCCATCGGCGCCGTCTGCCAGACGTCGATGTAGTTCTGGAAGGTGAAGTCCTTCGGGATGAGCAGGTTGTCGAACACATCCGTGCGCGGCTTGAACGACGCGCTGATCAGCCACACGAACGGGTAGATGAACACCACCGCGAAGACTGCCAGCAATGCCACCGAGACGATGCGGCCCACCCGCACGCGCTTGCGCGCGCGGCCCTGGGCGGGAGCCGGAGCCGGCACCGCGGTCGGAGTCGGGTTCGTGGCCGGGATCGTGGTCGTCACGACTGGTCCCCCTCGTAGTAGACGAAGCGGCGCGACACGAGCACCTGGATGCCCGTGATCGCCATGATGATGACGAAGAGCACCCACGCCATCGCCGACGCGTACCCCATGTGCAGGAACTGGAAGCCCTGCTGGAAGAGGTAGATCACGTAGAACAGCGCGGCGTCGTTGCTGTAGGTCGTGTTGCCCGCGCCGAAGAACGCCGTGTAGGCCTCGTCGAAGGTCTGGAACGCCGCGATTGTGTTCACGATCACCACGAAGAAGATCGTCGGACTGATCAACGGCACGGTGATGCGGCGGGTCTGCTGCCAGAATCCGGCCCCGTCGATCCGGGCCGACTCGTACAGTTCGTTCGGCACGTTGCGGAGGGCGGCCAAGAGGATGATGACCGACGAGCCGACGGCCCAGAGGCTCATCAGGATGAGGCCCGGCTTCACCCAGGCCGGATCGGTCGTCCAGGCCGGCCCTTGGATGCCCACCCAGCCGAGCACCGTGTTGATGAGTCCGGTCTGCCCGTTGAACAGCAGCAGGAAGAGCACGCCGACGGCGACCGGCGGCGTCATCCTGGGCAGGAAGAACACCGTGCGGAAGAAGCCGGACGACCGGCGCCCGGCCTGGTTGAGGAGCACCGCGAGGCCGAGCGCCACCAGCACGTGCAGCGGCACCTGGATGACCGTGTAGAACAGCGTGTTGCCGAGCGACAGGGCGATCTTCGGGTCCTGGAACAGCTGCACGTAGTTGTCGAAGCCCACGAAGTCCGGGTCGTTGATGACGTCGTAGTCGGTGAGCGACAGGTAGGCGCTGTAGATCATGGGCCACAGCGTGAAGACGAGGAAGCCGACGATCCACGGGCTGATGAACAGGATGGCCGCGATCGTGTTGCGCCGTCGGGCCCGGCGTCGGCCCGGCGTCAGCGGCGGCTCCGGGCGCGCGCCCCGGCCCCGGCGCCCCTCGGAGGCGCCGGGGCCGGTCGCGGTGACCGCGGCGAGGCCGGTCGTGGTGGCCAAGGGCGATCAGCCCTCGCCCTGCAGGTCGGCCCAGGCCTTGTCGAGTGCCTTCTGCGCCTCGTCCTGCGCCTGGTCGAGTGAGGCCTGCGGGTCGGCCTGCCCGTTCAGCACGCGGTTGACGGCGTCCTGCCACGCGGTGGTGAACTCCTGGTCGGCGGGGTTCGCGGGGAGGCTGAAGGTGTGGTCGTTCGCCTCGTACATGGCGGCGACCCCGTCGTCCCACTTCGCGTCACCGCTCGAGGTGACGAGCTCCTTGACCTTCGCGTCGGCGGCCGAGTTGGCGGTGAGGAGGCCGGTGAACGCCTTGCCGTCGGCCGCACGCGCGTCGACCCGGGCCTGCGCAGCGGCGACCCAGCTGTCCACGTCGGTCATGGTCTTGGCGAAGCGGCACGCCGCGGCCGGATTCTTGGTGCCCGAGGGGATGGCCCAGGCCTGCCCGGTCGAGAACGCGAGCGGCTCGCCGGAGGTGTCGCGGAAGGTGTCGAACTCCACCGTCGCCTCGGGCGACACGTCGTTCAGCACGTTGAGGTACCACTGCTCCATCGGCATCGCGCCGAGCTGGTTCGTGGCGTACTGGTTGCCGGCTCCGAAGAAGTCGGCAGAGTCACGGAAGGCCTTGACGGCGCTGAAGCCGCCCTGCGCGTCGTAGATGCCCACGGCGTACTCGAGTGCCTGCACCACCTCGGGTGAGTTCAGCTGGGCGGTCTTGCCGTCGGCCGAGATGAGGTCGGCGCCGTTCGCCTTGGCCCACAGCGGGAGGAACTCGGGCAGCTTGCTGTCGACGCCGATCACCGACAGCTTTCCGCCGTCGGTCTTCATCAGTGCCGTGTTCGCCGCCGCCATGGCGTCCCAGTTCGAGCCGTTGACATCGTCGATCGTGAGCCCCGCGGCGTCCAGCAGCGACTTGTCGGCCATGGTGAGCTGCACCGTGTTGAACTCGGGGATGCCGTAGACCGTGCCGTCGAGCGTCACCTGGTCGAGCGCCGACTCCACGAACTGCGAGGTGTCGATGCCCTCGCCCTCGATGCACTTGTCGAGAGGGATGATCGCTCCGCGCGCCGCGAGCGAGCCCAGCTTGTTGCGGTCGACGTAGAGCAGCTCCGGCGGCTTGCCCGAAGCGACGGCGGAGAGGAACTGCTGGATGTCGAGGTCGCCCTCGATCAGCGACACCTTGACGCCGTCACCGAGCGCCTGCTCCGTGCGGTCGAGCCGGGTGGTCGCGATCTCGTCGGTGGCGCCGAAGCCCATGACCTGCAGATCACCGCTCAGCGTGGCGTTCGGGTCGTACGTCACGTCGGCGTCGCCCTTCGAACCGGTGCCGGTGGCACAGGAACTGAGGGTGAGTGCTGCGGCGACGGCCAGGACGGCCCACGGCGCAAGGTGCTTCTTCATTGAATGTCTCCCGGTGTCGGGCGTCGACCAACCGACGCTGTCAGGTGCTATGTGAGAACGTACCCACACTTGTTCCCAACGTCAACCCGCAATCGCTGTGGAATCGATACCAGAGCCCGAGGGGCGACCGATCAGGGCGCCGGCGGGGCGTCCAGCAGGTTGCGTGCCCGGTTGGCGTGCTCGGGGCCCACGATCACCGAGTAGGAGGTGGCGATCACCTGCATCACCGAGGTGAAGTCGCGCCGACGACGACCGAGGCCGTAGACGGCGATGTTGAAGAACATGCCGAACCCGGCACCGATGAGGGCGGCGGCACCGATGAACAGTGGCGTCGCACCACCCGGCGACAGCAGCACGAGCAGCAAACCGAAGAACAGCCCGATCCACAGCCCCGAGAGAGCGCCCGCCAGGGCCGCCCGGCCGTAGCTCAGCTTGCCGGTCACCCGCTCGACGCTCCGGAGGTCGCTGCCGACGATCGAGACCTCCTTCAGCGGGAACTCCTCCCGCGCCAGCCGGTCGACGGCCGCCTGCGCCTGCTGGTAGCTGTCGAAGGTGGCCACGACTTCGCCACGTGGGATGGCGGGCTCGCGCGGCAGACCGCGACGGGCGAACGGCGGTCGGTCGGTCATCCGCTCATTCTCCCACGGGCACCTCGACGGCGCCTGGGCGGCCGGGAGCAGGCCTGGCACCGCCGGGGGTGGCGCCCCGGCTTCCACCCTCCTCGAAGGTCTAAGTTAGTCATGTGAGTGCCACCAGAGTCTTCGTCGCCCGATTGGCGGGGTGCACCGTCTTCGACCCCGCCGGCGACCGGCTCGGCAAGGTGCGCGACGTGCTCGTGGTCTATCGCAAGAGCGATCCGCCGCGCGTCGTCGGGCTCATCGTCGAGATCCCGGGGCGGCGCCGCGTGTTCGTGTCGATCGGGCGCGTCACCAGCATCTCGAGCGGGCAGATCATCACGACCGGCCTCATCAACGTGCGACGCTTCGAGCAGCGGGGCGGCGAGGTGCGGGTCATCGCCGAGCTGCTCGGCCGTACCGTCGTGTTCGCCGACGGCTCCGGGCAGGCCACCATCGAAGACGTGGCGATCGAGGAGTTCGGCCCGGGCGAGTGGGCGGTGGCCCAGCTGTTCGTGCGCCGGCCCAAGACGAGTTCCTCCCCCTTCGCGAAGGGCGCGACCGTGTTCGCCAACTGGAGCGACGTGCGCGAGAAGACCGCGGTGGGTCAGGCGCAGTCGGCCGAGCAGCTGATCGCCACCTACAGCGACCTGAAGCCCGCCGACCTCGCCAACACCCTGCTCGATCTCCCCCAGGCCCGCATGCTCGAGGTGGCCGAAGAGCTGCCCGACGACCGGCTGGCCGACGTGCTCGAGGAGATGCCGGAGAGCGAGCAGGTCGAGATCCTCGCCCAGCTCGACGACGACCGCGCGGCCGACGTGCTCGACCAGATGCAGCCCGACGACGCCGCCGACCTCATCGCGCAGCTCTCGGAGGAGCGCGGCGAGCACCTCCTCGAGCTGATGCAGCCCGAGGAGGCCGACGACGTGCGCATGCTGCTCGCCTACGCCCCCGACACCGCCGGTGGCCTGATGACGACCGAGCCCATCATCGTGTCGGCCGACGCCACCGTGGCCGAGGGTCTCGCCCTCATCCGCCGGCACGAGCTCGCGCCGGCATTGGGTGCCGCCATCTGCGTCACGCTGCCGCCCTACGAGCCGCCGACCGGCCGATTCCTCGGCATGGTGCACTTCCAGCGGATGCTCCGCTACCCGCCGCACGAGCGGCTCGGCACCATCCTCGACCAGGGCCTCGAGCCCGTCACGGCCGACACGAGCGCGGCCGAGGTGTCGCGCATCCTGGCCAGCTACAACCTCGTCTCCGTGCCGGTTGTCGATGACAACCACCGACTGGTCGGGGTGGTGACCATTGACGATGTCCTCGACTACCTCCTGCCTGACGACTGGCGAAGTAACGACAGCGATGACGACGCGCCCCGACCGGTGCCGAATCGCACGCCGACGCGAGCGCAGACCGGAGCGCCGCGACTGATGAACCGCGGAAGGAGGACCAGCAATGGCACGTCGTAACAACGCCCAGGACAACGCGCTCGACGCCCCCAAGGGCCGCCGCACCGGAGTGCTCCCCCGGCGGTCGGTGGCCGCGCCGAGTCGCGACCGCTTCGGCCGCCTCACCGAGGCCATCGCCCGCGCGATGGGCACGCCCTGGTTCCTCTTCGGGCTCACCCTGTTCGTGGTGGTCTGGATGATCTTCAACACCTTCGGCCCCGAGGCCTGGCGCTTCGACTCCGCGGCGATCGGCTTCACGGCGCTCACCCTCATCCTCTCGCTCCAGGCCTCCTACGCGGCCCCGCTCATCCTGCTCGCGCAGAACCGGCAGGACGACCGCGACCGGGTGCAGTTCGAGCAGGACCGGCAGCGCGCCGAGCGCAACCTCGCCGACACCGAGTACCTCGCGCGCGAGGTCGTGGCGCTGCGCCTGGCGCTGCAGGACATGGCGAGCAAGGAGTTCATCCGGGCCGAGCTGCGTTCCCTGCTCGAGGAGCTCGACCGCGACCGGCCCGCGCCGGGCAAGCCGGGCGAGTGACCGTCGTGCCGTCAGCGGGCCTCGCCGACGCCGTGCGCGGCGCGCTGGGCCGGGTGATCGACCCCGAGATCCGCAAGCCCATCACCGAGCTCGACATGGTGGGCCGGGTCGAGGTGACCGACGCCGGTGAGGCCGAGATCGGCCTGAAGCTCACGATCGTCGGATGCCCGGCCGCCGCCACCATCGAAGGCGACGTCCGGGCGGCCGCTGCGGCGGTGCCGGGCGTCGCGGGCGTGCGGGTCGACGTGTCGGTGATGACGAAGGAGGAGCGCGCCGCGCTGACCGCCAGACTGCGGGGCCCCGGGCAGCGCACCATGCCGTTCGGGCCCGGCTCGCTGACCCGGGTCTATGCCGTGACGAGCGGCAAGGGCGGCGTCGGCAAATCCACGCTCACCGCGAACCTCGCGGTGGCGCTGGCCGCCGAAGGCCTGTCGGTGGGGCTCATCGACGCGGACGTGTACGGGTTCTCGATCCCGGGCATCCTGGGGCTCGTCGACGAGAACGGCGTGGCCGCCCGCCCCACCCGCGTCGACGACATGATCCTGCCGCCGGTGGCGTTCGGGGTGAAGGTCATCTCCATCGGCATGTTCATCGACCCCGAGCAGGCCTCGAGCACCGGCGGCGCCGTCGCCTGGCGTGGTCCGATGCTGCACCGCACGATCAACCAGTTCCTCACCGACGTGTACTTCGGCGACCTCGACGTGCTGCTGCTCGATCTGCCGCCGGGCACGGGTGACGTCGCCATCTCGATCGGGCAGCTGCTGCCGAACGCCGAGGTGATCGTGCTCACCACTCCGCAGGCCGCGGCCGCCGACGTCGCGGAGCGCTCGGGCCTCGTGGCCATGCAGACCGGCCAGCACGTGTACGGCGTGATCGAGAACATGGCGGGCTTCGTCACCCCCGACGGCAGCGTGCTCGACATCTTCGGCGCGGGCGGCGGAGCGGATGTCGCGGAGCGGCTCACTGCCCGCCAGGGCACCGAGGTGCCGCTGCTGGCGTCGGTGCCGATCAGCGTCGCGCTGCGCTCGGGCGGCGACGCCGGCGCGCCGGTGGTGCTGGCCGACCCGTCCGACCCGGCGAGTGCGGCCATCCGTGCGGTCGCCGGCCGGCTGGCGCACCGCGGCCGCGACCTGGCCGGCCGCAAACTCGGGCTCTCGCCGCGATGACCACGCCGCGGCGGTCGGCTCGGGCTCGCGGGTCCGTCGCCGCCCTGGCCGCCGTCGGAGCAGCCGTTGCCGTTGGCCTGGCCCTCACCGGATGCACGGCGGTCGAGTCACCCGCACCCGCGAGCTCGGCGTCACCGCATCCGTCGGCCCCCTCGCCGAGCTCCACCCCCGCCGCACCCGTGGTCGTCGACGGCCTCGGATTAGCGGTGCTGCAGAATCGGCCCGATTACGCCACCCGGGTGCTCCAGCTGTCGGTGACGAACGAGACCACGACGCCGATCACGGTCGTCGGTGCACGGTTCGAGTCACCACAGTTCGCCGCACCGGCCGACTACACGAAGACGACGTCGGTCGAGGTGCCGGCCGGGCTCACACGACAGCTCCCCGTGCCGTTGCCCGCGGCCGTGTGCCCGCTACCGGCCGGGGCGACGCCGAGCGTCACGATCACCGTCACCGACGCATCCGGGGCTCGACGGGAGGTGACGGGCGAGCCGGCCGATCCGTTCGGCGTGCTGCCGCGGATCGCCGGGGAGGACTGCGTCGACGAGGCCGTGGCTGCCGTGGCGACGCTGCGGCTCGACGACGACCTCGAGGTGACGGGCTCGGGCGGCGACTCGGTGGCGCACCTGCGGCTCCACGTCGAGCCGACCGGTGGCACGGGCACGCTCGACCTCGACGAGGTGCGGTTCACCATCCTGCTCCAGCCGGTACAGGGCACCACCTGGCCCCTCGACGCGACCGTGTCCGGCGGCGATCCGCCGCGGGAGTTCGTGCTCGACGCCGTGCCGGCCCGCTGCGATCCGCACGCGATCGCCGAGGACAAGCGGGGAACGGTGCTCCCGGTGGTGGTCGGCGTGGCTGGCGGGCCGAGCGGCACGGTCTCGGTGTCGCCGAGCGCTGCGCTTCGCCTCGCGCTCTACGACTTCATCGCCGCACACTGCGGCTTCGCCACGGCCCCGTGACCGGGTGCCGCGCACGCGACCGGGCTCAGGTGGCCTCGGAGTCGTAACCCGCGACAGCCTCTGCGGGTGCCGGGGCGTCTGCGGAGACGCCGGCCGCCACGCCCTCGACGTCGCCTTCCGCACGTGCCGCGCCCGCTCCGGCTGCGGACCCAACGCCGGCGGCCGCGGCGCCAGCAGCACCCGCCGCGGCGGCCCCGGCGGCCTCGCTGCCCGCCACGGACACCGGCCCGCCCGCCGACTTCGCCTTGTGCTGCAGGTACGCCGGCTCCGGCCGGGTGGCGCCGGGCTCCCGCGTGACGGGCCGCACGGCGGGGGTGGCCGGTTCGTCGTCGAGCAGCGCTTCACGGATGATTCGGCGCGGGTCGTACTGACGCGGATCGAGCTTCTTCCAGTCGACGTCGTCGAAGTCGGGGCCCATCTCGTCCTTCATCCGCTCCTTGGCCCCGTTGGCCATGTCACGGACCGTGCGCACCAGCTGTGCCAGCTTGGCGGCGTACCCGGGCAACCGTTCGGGCCCCAGAACGAAGACCGCGATCACACCGATCAACAGGAGCTCTCA
>BADC01000198.1 GCA_000333435.1 Corynebacterium-like bacterium B27
ACCACCCCGGACAGATAGTCGGGACCCCAGTCGGGCCCCCCGTTCTTGGTGAAGAGCGGGTCGCCCTCGAAGTCGAAGAAGATGTCTCCTGCGTCGGGTTCGGGGATGCCGGCGAGCCCGCGTGGGTCGTGTACGCGGTAGCGCAGGCCGTCTCCGCCCGCCACCTGCATGCGCGCCTGATCGCGGAGGCCGTCGAGGGTGGCTTCGGCGATGTCGGCCACGAGCCCCTCGGACTCGGCGAGCTGGTCGATGGTGGTGATGCCGCCGTCGTGCAGCCGCGTGCGCTGATTCAGCCGCATGCCCGCCACCAGCAGCAGGTCGCGGTGAGCCTGCACTTCGGGGGTGCACACCTCACAGCGCCCGCAGACGGCGTAGCGCGGGTCGCCCCACTGCACCGCGGGCTCGGTGAGCCGCTCGTCGAGCAGCTGCTCGAGCCGGGCCCGGCGGTCGCGGTAGACGGGCAGGATGTCACGCAGCTGATGCGTCGAGGTCGAGCCGTCGCCGAGCAGCAGGTGCACCTCGGGACCGACGGGCACGCCGAGACGCTCCAGCTGGTCGGCGTAGGCGGCCACTTGCAGGAGCGCTGTGACCTTCGCGTGCCGCGCCAGCTTGGTGTCGTAGACCTCGTAACGCGGTGGGGTGGCGGATGCGCCGACCGGGCCGCCTGCATCCGCCGTCTTGATGAGGAAATCGGCGAAGCCGAGGAATCGCCCGTCGAAGAAGGTGCCCTGGAACACGACGTCGGCGCCGGCGCGCAACGCCTCGAGGGTGGCCTGCTGGGGTGCCAGCAGCGTCTCGGCGGTGGTCTGCTCGGGGCGCGGGATCTCTGCCACGCCCTGCGGCGTCACACCGTCGAACGCACCGAAGCGTTGCCGGAACCGTTCGAGAGCACGCTCTTCGTGGGCGTCGCCCAGCCGTGCCGCGCGCTCGAGCATGACGTCGTCATTGCTCGGCACCGCGTCGATGCGGCCGAGCTTCGCGTCGAGCCGACGCACGAGCGCGAATTCGCAAGTGGCCGCCGCCGTGAGGTCGGTGGCGCTGTAGAGCACCGTCTGAGGCGCTCCGGCTCCACCGCTGACAATCATTCGAACCCTCCCGTGGCACACCCCGTTCTCGAGGCCACAGTCAGGTTAGACCCGGCCACCGACATCGGCGGCTCACCGGTGCCGGGATGCCGGCCGGCCCGCCGTGCTAGGCCTCGACCGGCGCCCGCACCCCGGCGGCCGGCAGGATGACGCCGTCGATCAACCCGATCAGGAACTCGCGGTCGACCGGCTGTTTGAGCACGAGGGTGCGGTACGACGCCATGGACGGTGACACCAGCGCGAGCGCGTCGATGTCGACCTCGGGCGAGATCTCGCCCCGGTCGAGGGCGCGCCGCAGCAGGATGCGGTTGACCTCGGCGCGCGGCTCGATGATGGCCGCACTGATGGCGTCGGCCAGCTCGGGCGACCGCGAGAGCACCGACATCAGTCCGCC
Source organism: Corynebacterium-like bacterium B27 (assembly GCA_000333435.1). Taxonomy (GTDB): domain Bacteria; phylum Actinomycetota; class Actinomycetes; order Actinomycetales; family Microbacteriaceae; genus Herbiconiux. The sequence goes on from BADC01000198.1 coordinate 1,480, forward strand.
CATGATCTGCACCTTGCGCTCCGCGTCTTCGAGCGTGCGCGGCTTGATCATGGCCACCAGGTCGCCGCGCAGCGTTCCGGTGTCGGGCAGATGCTCCAGGTCGACCTGTTTGAGACAGGCGACGGCATCGACCACGAGCTCGCCTTTCGACGGCCAGCGGCGGTAGAGCGTGGCTTTGCCCGCCTTGGCCCGCGCGGCCACCATGTCGATGGTCATCCCGTCGTAGCCCTCCTCGGCCAGCACGTCGAGGGCCGCCTCGAGGATCTCCGGGTCTCGGCTGTGGTCGCGCTTGCGGCCGAGCCGCGGCTGCTGGGGTGCCTGGACCTCGGTCGCGTCGTGGGAATCGTCGAGCGTCATTGCCGCGATCTCCTTTCCTGACTGTCGGGTTAATTCTAGACCGATCAGATCCGAAACTGGTCAGTCTCGTATATAGTGACTGTCATGTCTCAGACCCTCCCCGACAGCGCCGCCTCCGCCGGCGCACCCGCGGCCTCCTCGCGCCGCTGGTGGACGCTCACCACCGTCGCCCTCGCGCAGCTCATGGTGGTGCTCGACGCCACCGTCGTCAACATCGCCCTGCCCGCCGCTCAGGCCGACCTCGGCTTCTCCGACGGCGACCGGCAGTGGATCATCACCGCCTACTCCCTCGCCTTCGGCAGCCTGCTGCTGCTCGGCGGCCGCCTCTCCGACCTCATCGGCCGCAAGCGCACCTTCATCATCGGGCTCATCGGGTTCGCGGCGGCCTCCGCCCTCGGTGGCGCCGCCGACAGCTTCGGCACCCTGGTGGCCGCCCGGGCGCTCCAGGGCGCATTCGGCGCCCTGCTCGCCCCCACCGCGCTGGCCGTGCTCACGACCACCTTCACCATCCCCAAGGAGCGCGCCCGGGCCTTCGGCGTGTTCGGCGCGATCGCGGGAGCGGGCGGCGCCGTGGGCCTCCTGCTCGGCGGCGTGCTCACCGAGGCGTTCGACTGGCGCTGGAACCTCTACATCAACGTCGTGATCGCGGCGTTCGCCGTGGTGGGCGCGATCATCTTCGTGTCGAGCCTCAAGCGCACCGGTCCGCGGCCGAAGCTCGACATCCCCGGCACGCTGTTCGTCTCGGGCGCCCTGTTCTCACTCGTCTACGGCTTCTCGAACGCCGAGACCGACGGCTGGGATTCCCCGCTCACCTGGGGCTTCCTCGCCGCAAGCGCCGTTCTGCTGGTGGTCTTCGTGCTCTGGCAGCGCCGGGCGGCCCATCCGCTGCTCCCGTTGTCGATCGTGCTCGACCGCAACCGCGGCGCCGCCTACAGCTCCGTGCTCATCGCGGGCGCCGGCATGTTCGGCATCTTCTTGTTCGTGACGTACTACCTGCAGGCGTCGCTCGGCTACTCCCCCATCCAGACCGGTCTGTCGTTCCTGCCGATGATCGGCATGCTGGTGCTCGCCGCCCAGCTCTCCACGAACATCTTCGTGCCGCGCTTCGGGCCGAAGATCATGGTGCCGTTCGGCATGCTCGTGGCGATGAGCGGGATGATCTACCTCACGCATCTCGGGCCCGACAGCAGCTACGCGGCCGACATCCTGCCACCCCTCATGATCCTCGGCTTCGGCATGGGGTCGATCATGCCCGCGTCCATGCAGACCGCGACCCTCGGCGTCGATCGCCAGTTCGCCGGTGTCGCGTCGGCCATGGTGAACACGAGCCAGCAGGTGGGAGGCTCCATCGGCACGGCGCTCCTCAACACCCTGGCCGCCACCGCCCTCACGGACTACGTGGCGGCGAACCTCCCGGCCAGCCCGGAGGTCGTGGCCGAGGCCGCCATCCACAGCTACTCCGTGGCGTACTGGTGGGGCGCCGGCTTCTTCGCCTTCGGCGCCGTGCTCTCGGCACTGCTGTTCCGGCGCCGTGGTCAGGGGCTGTCGCTCTCGCACAGCGCGGCACCTGCCGCTGATGCCGCAGCGACGGAGCCCGCCGAACCGGTCATCGCGCACTGACCGGAGCGTGCCGCCGCTACGGCAGCGGCACGCTCTCGGCCGCGACCGCTCGCCCGCCGACCTCGATGGCATCCCCGTCGAGGCGGCGGGTGAGGATGCGCGACCCCGCACCCTGATCGATCGCCAGATCCCGGCCGAGCCGCGCCGTGAGGGCGACGGCGGCCGCCCCGGTCGCCTCGTCCTCGACGATCCCCATGCGCGGCGCGAACATGCGCGAGCGGAGGTGCCCGGATGCCTCGTCCAGCCACGCCCAGGCGTAGTGCGCGCCCTCGGTGAATGCGGCCGGGTCGAGCGCGTCGACCTCGGCCGCCGTCGCCAGGGCGTGCCACGCGAAGTCCGGCGTCCAGGATGCGCGCCCGGTGATCCAGGTGAGCTCGCCGTCGTAGCGCACCCGCACGTCGCCCGCGGCGACACGGAGGGTGCCGACGGGAAGTCCCGCCCGCGCGAGCCACCAGGCGGTGCCGACGCACGGATGGCCGGCGAACGGGAGCTCGGCGGCCGGCGTGAAGATGCGGATGCGCGCGCTGCGCCCGTGTGCATCCGCACCGCCTTCCTCGATCTCGTCGACGAACACGGTCTCGCTGAAGCCCAGGGCCGTCGCGATGGCCTGCTCGCGGCCCCGCGTTCCGGCAGTGGAGCGGATCACCCCGAGCGGATTCCGAAAACCGCCGTCGGCATCGGTGAACACGGACACGACATCGACGAGGGGGCTGCTCTCCATCCTCCGAGTGTGCGCCACGGAGGCACCGCGCGAAAGCGCCGCCTGAGAACCGGTGGCCTCAGTGCACGGTGGCCTCAGTGCTCGGTGGACCGACGGCGCCCGGTCAGCGGATGGCGATGTTCGGCGCGATCGAAGTCCACGACGGCCCCACGGTCATGTACTCCGTGTGCAGCCACACCCGCCGGTCGGGCGAGTCGAGCTGGAGCGTCGCACCGTAGCGGCCGAAGTGATCGGCGTCGAGGCAGTCGGCGGCAGTCTGCTCACCGGTGCGGGTGCTCTCGGCGAGGAAGCAGACGTCGTTGTCGCGCGTGACGCCGGCCCAGAACTCGGTGTCGTCGTACTCGGCGAGCAGGCGCAGCGACGAGCGCACCAACTCGGTGTCCTCACCCGGCACGAGCGGGAGCGACTGGTCGGCCGCGAGTGTCGCGCCCTGGTCGAGGTGCGCCATCTTCGAGTAGGCCTCGGTCGGATGCGCGGTGCAGCCCGCGAGGGTGAGCGCCCCGGCGACGACGACAGCGGGGACGGCAAGCAGGAGGATTCTCGAACGCATGAGTACTCCTTGAGGGAACGACCGACCGGCGGACCTTCGCTGCACGAAACGTCCGCCACGACCCTAGGGCACGAAAATGACCGTCTGCTCAGAGGCGGGTGGACACCCGCCGCCACCGGGATGCTTGGATGGGAACATGGCCGACACCGCGACGTACATCGACGACTTCGCCGACTTCATCCGCTCCGCCCCCTCGTCGTACCACGCGGCAGCGGAGGCCGCACGGCGGCTCGGGGCGGCCGGCTTCCGTGCGCTCGACGAGACCGAAGCCTGGCCGAGCGAGGCCGGCCGGTACCACGTGATCCGCGACGGGGCGATCGTCGCCTGGGTGCAGCCGGAGGGTGCGACCGCCCTGACGCCGTTCCGCATCCTCGGTGCTCACACCGATTCGCCGGGCTTCAAGCTGAAGCCGCACCCCACCACCGGTTCGAACGGCTGGCTGCAAGCGGGTGTCGAGGTGTACGGCGGCCCGTTGCTGAACTCCTGGCTCGACCGCGAGCTCGAGCTGGCCGGCCGCCTCGTGACCCGCGACGGCGAGCACCATCTCGTGCGCACGGGCCCGCTGCTGCGCATCCCGCAGCTCGCCATCCACCTTGACCGCGACGCGAACAACGGCCTCACCCTCGACCGGCAGCGGCACACCGCACCCGTGTTCGGCACCGGCACGGCCGGCCAGGCCGACCTCGTCGCGCTGCTCGCCGAGCGCGCAGGGCTCGGCACCGGCTCGGCGGCCGGGGCGGAGGTGGCCGGGTACGACATCCTCACCGCCGACACGAATCCGCCGGCCCGTTTCGGCCTCGACGACCAGCTCTTCGCCGCCGGCCGCATGGACAACCTCAGTTCGGTGCACGCCGGTCTGCTCGCGCTGCTCGCCGTCGCCGATGCTCCGGCCGAGGGCCACATCTCGGTGCTCGCCGCGTTCGATCACGAAGAGCTCGGCTCCGAATCGCGCTCCGGCGCGAGCGGACCCTTCCTGGCCGAGGTGCTCGCCCGCATCGGCGCCGCCCTCGGCGGATCGCTCGACGACCGCGCCCGGGCGCTCGCCGGCTCGTGGTGCCTCTCCTCCGACGCCGGGCACTCGGTGCACCCGAACTATCCCGAGCGGCACGACCCGGCGAATCTCCCCGTCGCCGGCCGCGGCCCGCTGCTGAAGATCAACGCGAACCAGCGATATGCGACGGATGCGGCCGGCGCCGCGTTGTGGAGTCGCGCCTGCGCGCAGGCGGGCGTGCGCTACCAGGAGTTCGTGTCGAACAACACGGTGCCGTGCGGCTCGACGATCGGCCCGCTCACCGCGACCCGGCTCGGCATCCGCACCGTCGACGTGGGCGCACCGTTGCTCTCGATGCACTCGGCCCGCGAACTCGCCCACGTCGACGACCTCGTGGCGCTCTCGGCAGCCATCGAGGCGTTCTTCGCCCCCGCCGCCTAACGAGGCGCCGCGGGCGTGTCTGCCGGAGCATCCTCCGGCGAATCCGCGTCGGCACGTGCGACCTTCGCCGCCGCGACCGCCGCCCGGCCGGACGGCAGCAGCACGGCCACGACGATCACCACGATGGTCGCGACCCCGGCCACGACGAGCAGGGTCTGCACGCTCACGATGTCGGCCAGGGGCCCGAACACGGTCATGCCGATGGGGGTGGCCAGCGCCATCACGATGCCCACGTAGCTGAACACGCGCCCGTGCTTGTCCGGGTCGACCGTCTCCTGCACCAGCGTCATGAAGGGCGCCGAGAACAGCGGCACCAGCAGGCCGAACGCGAACATGAAGGCGTAGAACACCCACAGGTTGGGGCTGAGACCGAGCCCCACGGTGAACGCCGCGAAGCCGAAGGTGGCGAACAGGATGAGCCCGATGCGACTGAACCTCGCCAGCACCGTCGACACCAGCACACCGCCGAGCAGCATGCCGACGCTGAAGGCGATCTCGAGCACCGTGACCATCCACACCTCCGAACCGAAGGTGCGTGCCACCATCAGCGGCGTGATGAACGACGGTGCGACGGTGAGCAGGAAGATGATGGCGAACACCACGAGCAGCCAGCGCACCACCTGGTGCCGCCAGATGTAGCGGAAGCCCTCGACCAGATCGTCGCGGTAGCTCGTGGTCTTGGCGGCAGCCCGTGCCAGGGTGGGCACGACCACGAAGGCGAGGAAGACGATGCCGATGGCCGCGGTCACCACGTCGATGAAGAACACCGGCACGATGCCGAACACGCCGAACACCGCGCCGGCCGCCGCGGGCGCGAGCAGGGCCATGGCCGACTGGATGGTCTGGAAGATGCCGTTCACCCGCATCAGCTGGTCGGGCGGCGCGATCTGCGGGATCATCGCCTGCACCGCCGGCGTCTGCACCCCGGCCCCGACCGAACGGGCGGCCACGGCGAGCAGGATGATCCACAGATCGGTGACGCCGCTCAGCATGAGCAGGGCGAGCACCAGGGTGACGACGGCGATGGTGCCGTCGGCCAGCATGACGAGCACGCGCCGGTTCATGCGGTCGGCGAAGACACCGCCGAAGATCGAGACGATGCCCTGCGGCAGGAACGCGGCGATGGCGTACAGCGCCACCGCGAACCCGGAGCGCGTCTCGAACGTGACGTACCACATCACCGCGTACTGCACGACCATCGACCCGAACAGGGAGATGGTCTGCCCGCTGAGGAACAGGGCGGTGTTGCGTCTCCAGGGGGTGGTGGCGGGGCTCTGCTCGGTCATGTGCACAGCGTACACATGACCTCCGATACCGCCGGGCTCAGGTGGCCGACTGGGCCACGGTGAGGGTGCCGAAGGCGTGGGTGATCAGGTTCTTCGCGAGGTAGACCGGCTTGCCGTCCAGCAGCACGTTGTGCGTCAGCACGAGCACGGGCTCGGATGCCTCGAGACCGATCCCCCGGCCGCGCTCCGACCCGGCGCGGCCGACCGTCACGTCGTAGACGGCCGGCCCGAGCGCCGCGCCGAGGATGTCCATGACCGCGGCCAGGAGGCTCCGCCCCGGCCGCCGGATCTCCTCGAGCCTGGCGGCGAGCACGGCACTCCGCTCGAGCAGCACCGACCCCGCCGGGATGATCTCCAGCATCTGCGCCACCGCCTCGCCGTCGCGACGCAGCACGTTCTCCTGCACCCAGACCTCGGCGTCGTCGCCGATCTGGAGCCCGCGCGAGATGAAGTCGCTCGTGGGCTGCAGCTCCTCGAGCACCCGCTCGACCGTCACCACGCCGGAGCCCTCCGCGATCTCCTCGAGCGGCCGCAGGAGTTCGAGCCCGACCTGCGGCAGCGCCTCGGCGACGAACCGGCCGATCCCGCGCCGGGTGCGGATGAGTCCGTCCTCCTCGAGCAGCATGAGCGCCTCGCGCACGACGGTGCGGCTCACCCGCAAGGCGACACCGAGATCGGCTTCATTCGGCAGGAGGGACCCGAGTTCCACCCGCCCGCTGCGGATGGCCGCCGCGAGGGAGGTGTACACCGCCACCCGGAGGGGTTGCCCGGTGGGCACCACCAGGGGGTCGAGCCGCAGGGTCGAGACCGCAGTCGTCATGGGCATCCTTCAGATCGCCGTTGGTTGTATGACATCATACTCAGCACCTCGGGGAATCTCGAGCGGTCCGGGCAGCGATCCGGATCCGAGCATCGAACACGAAGGACGATCATGGCATCCAGCAACGTCGACAAGAGCGTCGTCGGCCTCGGCGAACGGCAGTACCACATCGGCGTCGCCCCCGGCGAGGTCTCGACGGTCGCACTGCTGCCCGGCGATCCGTTCCGCGTTCCCCTGATCGCGGAGTTCCTCACCGACGTGCGCACGGTCGCACACCAGCGCGAGCACCTCACGATGACGGGCTACTACAAGGGCCGCCACATCACCGCCACCTCCACCGGCATGGGCTGCCCCTCGACGGCGATCGCGGCCGAGGAGCTGATCCGCGTCGGCGTCACCTCGCTCATCCGGGTGGGCTCGTCGGCCGGGCTGCAACCGGGCATCCGGCCCGGCGACCTGCTGGTGAGCGAGGGCACGTTGCGGAACGACGGCACGACGGCGGCGTACGCGCACCCCGGCTACCCGGCCGTGCCCGACCTGCGCATCGCGACCGCCCTGACCGACGTCGCCCACGAGCTCACCGCCGGCAGCCGCACGGCCGTGCACGCAGGGCTCAACGTCAGCGACGACGCGTTCTACGCCGAGACGCCGGAGTGGATCGCGCAGCTCAACGCGCTCGGCATCCTGAACGTGGAGATGGAGAGCTCCGCGCTCTACGTGGTGGCACGGCTGCGCGGGGTGCGAGCCGGCATGATCTGCGCGGCCTCGAGCAATCTGCACGACGGCACGAGCCTCTACGACGGCGTCAAGGAGGCCTTGGCCGAGGGCTGGTCGCGCAGTATCGAGGTCGCGCTCGAGACCGCCGTGCGCCTCGAACTGTGAACGCCGGAACCGGCGCACCGACCGAAATGTGTTTGACACATTGGACGTATAACATCCATCATCATACGAACCAAAGGAGGGCGCGATGAGCCTCGAACCACCGCTGCCGCTGTACGTCGACTGCGACACCGGGATCGACGACGCGCTCGCGCTCGCCTACCTGCTCGCCTCACCCGAGGTCGAGATCGTGGGCATCGGCACGGTGAGCGGCAACGTCTCGGCCGCGCGCGCCGCGCGCAACACGCTCGATCTCCTCGCGCTCGCGGGCACGCCGCGTCCGGTCGCCGTCGGTGCCGCGCATCCGCTCGCCGGCCGCTTCGACGGCGGCGCGCCGCACGTGCACGGCGACGACGGGCTCGGCAACCATCCGCTGCCCGGGTCGGACGCCGAGCCGGTCGCGGGTGACGCCGCAGACCTCCTCATCCGCTGCGCTCGCGCGTGGCCCGGCCGGCTCCGCATCCTGGCCGTCGGTCCGCTCACCAACCTGGCGGAGGCGCTGCGCCGCGAACCGGAGCTGCCGGCCCTCGTGAGCGACGTCACCATCATGGGCGGCGCCGCCCTCGTGCCGGGCAACATCTCCCCCGTCGCCGAGGCGAACATCGGCAACGACCCCGAGGCCGCCGCACTCGTGCTGGCGGCCGACTGGCCGGTCACCCTGGTGCCGCTCGACGTGACGTTGAGCAATCCGCTCGAGGAGAGCGACCGGATGCGGCTGCTCACGTCCGGCCGCCCGGTCGCGACCGCGCTCGGCGGCATGCTCGACCACTACTTCGACTTCAACGCGACCTTCTACGGCGACCGGCGGTCGGCCCTGCACGATCCGCTCGCCGCCGCGATCGCCGTGGGTGCCGTCGTGCCGGCGGTCGCGCCCCGCGTCGAGGTGATCGTCGACGACACCTCGGGCCCGGGCCGCGGCCAGACCATCTGCGATCTGCGCGGCCGATTCCTGGGGCACCCGGATCAACCCGGTGCCCACGTGCGGGTGGTGCTGAGTCTCACCGAGGACTTCGCGCCACACCTCCTCGACCGGCTGCTGGCCCTCTGATGGCGCCGCGGGAGGACGCACGATGCTGATCGATCTGCACAGCCACCTCGAGGGGCGGGTGCGGCCGGCGACGGCCGCCGAGCTCGCGGACGACCTCGGGCTGCCGGCGCCCGACGGCGGCTGGGCGAATGCCCTCGAACTCGCGGGGCCCGCCGACCTCACCGTCTACCTGCAGAAGGTCGCGGCCAGCTACCCGTTCTTCCGGCGGCGCGACGCCATCGCCCGCATCGCCCGCGAAGCTGTGCTGGATCACGCGGCCGACGGAGGCGACTACCTCGAGCTGCGCTTCGGGCCGGCCACTCACGTCTCCGACACCCTCCCGCTCGACGAGGTGATCGCCGCCGCCGTCGAAGGCGTGGCCGAGGGCTCCGCCGCGGCCGGCATGCCGGCGGGGCTGGTGATCGCGGCCCTCCGCCACCACGACCCCGCCCAGAACGCCGCCGTCGCCCGAGCGGCTGCGCGGTTCGCCGGCGCGGGGGTGGTGGGTTTCGACCTGGCCGGCGACGAACTGCTGTACCCGGAGCTCGAGCCGCATGTCGAGCCCTTCCGCATCGCACGGGCAGCAGGACTCGGCCTCACCTGCCATGCGGCCGAGGCGGCGCCCGCCCGGGCGGCCCACCGCGCCGTCGAACTGCTCGGGGCCAGCCGCATCGGGCACGGCGCGCACCTCGCCGACGATCCGGCCGAGCTCGCGTGGATCGCCGCGGCGGGCGTCGCGGTCGAGGTGTGCCCCACCTCGAACTGGTACACCGGCGCCATCGCGGCCGTGCACGAGCATCCGGCCGCCCGCTTCGCCGCCGCCGGCGTCGACGTCGTGCTCGGCGACGACAACCCGGTGCAG
>BADC01000197.1 GCA_000333435.1 Corynebacterium-like bacterium B27
CACCGGCCCTCCCTGCCCATCACCTCACCGAAAGTCTCATCGTGCGTCTCACCGACCGCCGGTTCGCCTTCTTCTTGATGCTGCCGGCCACCCTCTTCCTCGCCGTGTTCGTGGCCTGGCCGCTCGTGCAGTTCGTCTCGGACTCGTTCTTCGAGATCAGCAAGTTCGCCGGTGGCCCGCGCACCTTCGTGGGCCTCGACAACTACATCGAAGCCTTCAGCTCCGGCGACTTCGGCAATGCGGCCTGGCGGACGCTCGTGTACACGGTCATCGTGGTCGTCTTCGAGTTCGTGCTCGGCCTCACGGTCGCCCTGATCTTCACGGCCCTCGGCAACAGCTCCCGGGTGTTCCGCACGATCTTCCTCTACCCCCTGATGATCGCCCCGATCGTGGCCGGACTGCTCTGGCGGTTCCTGCTGATCGACAACTTCGGCATCGTCAACCAGCTGCTCACCGACGCCCACATCCTGCACGACCCGGGTCAGATCCAGTGGCTCAGCGACCCGAACATCGCCCTCTTCTCCGTGGCCATCCCCGACATCTGGCTGACCACGTCGTTCATCTCGCTCATCCTCTTCGCCGGGCTGCAGAACATCCCCGGCGACGTCATCGAGGCGGCCCGGCTCGACGGCGCTCGCTACCCGACCATCTTGTTCCGCATCATCATCCCGCTGCTGCGACCCGTCATCGCGGTCGCACTCATCCTCCGCGGCATCGACGCCGCGCGGGCCTTCGACGTCATCCTCATCCAGACCAACGGCGGCCCGCAGCAGAGCACGGAGACCATGTCGCTGCTCATCTACCGCACCATGGTGCGGTTCGGCGACCCCGGCCTGGCGAGCGCCATGGGCACCGTCTACCTGATCGCGATGCTCGCGGTGTCGGTCGCCGCCATCCTGCTCATCTGGCGACCCGGAAGTGAGAACGATCGATGAACGGCCTCGAAACCACCCGGATCAGTTCCCGCGTCATCCTCTGGATCGCGCTGGTTCTTCTCGTCGTGCTCTACGGCTTCCCGTTCCTCTACATGCTCTTCACCTCGTTCAAGACGCCGCTGGAGACGATCGCGGTGCCGCCGACGGTTCTCCCGTCGACCTGGACCATCGAGAACTACGCGACGGCGATCGGCCGCGACGGTGTGGTCGCCTCGTTCATCAACAGCATCGTCACAGCGGTGCTCAGCACGCTCATCTCGCTCGTGCTGGCGGTGCCTGCGGCCTATGGCGTGACCCGCTTCCGCACGCGGTTCGGACAGTTTTCATCTCGGCGC
>BADC01000196.1 GCA_000333435.1 Corynebacterium-like bacterium B27
TGGGGGCGGCTCCTTCTGCGGCCTCCGTCGGTGGCGGCCGTGCTCTGACAATTATGGAGTTGACAAGACGTTTTGGCAAAACGTATTGTCATCACAGTCGCTTCGGGCGACCGGCGCCGGACCACCCGGCGCGTACCCTCGCAATCACGCACCGCCGCACAGAATTGGAGCCGAAGTAATGATGCTTCGCACACACCGGCACTTGTCCCGACGCGTCCTCGTCGGGGCCGCCGGAGCCCTTGCCGCACTCACCGCCGTCACCCTCACCGGGTGCGGCGCCGGAGGAGGAACCACCGCCTCCGGAGACGATTCGATCACCGTTCTCGTCGAGGCCGGCGGCCACGGAGAGCTGCAGCCGATCGCCGACCAGTTCGAGAAGGACACCGGCACCTCGGTGGAGTTCGTCGAGCTGCCCTACGACGGTCTCTACAACCGCCTCAACAGCGAGTTCGGCTCGGGCTCGCTGTCGTTCGACGTCGCAGCGCTCGATGCCATCTGGCTGCCGACCTTCGCCGAGGCGCTCACCCCGCTCGACGACATGTTCACCGACGACGTGAAATCCGATCTCTTCCCAGCGTTGGTCAGCGAAGCACAGGTCGACGGATCGTTCGTCGGGATGCCCGCCTGGACCAACTCCGAGATCCTCTACTACCGCACCGACCTCTTCGACGACCCGACGCAGCAGGCGAACTTCAAGGCCCAGTACGGGTACGACCTCGCCCCGCCCACGACCTGGGAACAGTACGCCGACATCGCGAAGTTCTTCACGCAGGACACGAACGGGGACGGCCAGGTCGACATCTACGGCACCGACGTCAAGGGCGCCGTGGAAACCGAATGGCTCGCCACCCTGTCGCAGACCGGCGAGACGAACATGGTAGTGGGTGACGACGGCACCGTGTCGCTCGGCGATGCGGACAGCCTCAAGGCGCTGGACTTCTACACCAGCCTGCTGCCCTACGCGCCGAGCGGCGCCGCGCAGCTGGACTGGGCGGGCTCGCAGAACCTCTTCAATCAGGGTCAGCTGGCGATGATGCGCTTCTGGGCACACGCCTACAAGCAGATTCCCGCCGACTCCCCGGTCTCCGGCAATGTGGGGGTCACCACGATGATCGGCGGACCGGGCGGAGTCGCCGGCGTTCCCGGCGCGTGGTACCTCTCCGTGCCCTCGGGAACCCCGAAGCAGGAGAAGGCTCTCGAGTTCGTGCAGTATGCCTATGACCACAACGACCTGTCGGTCGACACCGACCTGGGTCTGGCGTCACGGATCTCGGTTCTCGAGAAGTTCGAGAACGAGCCCGGCTTCGAGAACTACAAGCCGCTCGTCGACACCCTGAACGCCGAGGCGACCATCCCGCGGCCGGCCAACCCGAAGTGGCAGGAGATCGTGGACTCGGCGCTCATCCCGATGATCCAGAAGGCCGTGGTGCCGGGGGCGGACAACCAGAAGCTGCTCGACGAGCCAAGGCGAACGTGCAAGACATCATCGGCGGCTGA
>BADC01000195.1 GCA_000333435.1 Corynebacterium-like bacterium B27
GCGACGAGCACTCCGCACTCGCCAGGCCTACACGACGGCACGGATGCGCGAGACCGTCGCCTGGTGCCGCGAAGCGCTCGGCGGCAACGGCATCGTGCTCGAGTACGACGTGGCCCGCCACTTCGCCGATGCCGAGGCGCTCTACTCCTACGAGGGCACCCGGGAGATGAACACCCTCATCGTCGGCCGCGCGCTCACCGGCTTCGCCGCGTTCGTGTAGCGGGGCGATCCGCCGGTCGCGCTCGATAGGATCGACGCCATGCGCTACCCGACCGACGCCGCCGCCCGGGCGCTGGCCGTGCTCATGCTGTTCACCCTGTTCGCGGGCGACTTCTGGCGCAACCTGATCGGCTGGTGGGGATACCTGGCTCTGGTCGCCGTGATCGCCGCGCTGGCGGCGGTGCTGATGACCCGGCGGCGGCTCTGGTCGAAGCTCGCCATCTGGCGCCTGCCGCGCACCCTCGTGCTGTTCGGGCTGCTCGCGGTCGCGTCGCTCGCGTGGTCGTTCTACCCCGGTGCCACCGCGCTCGGCCTGCTGGCTCAGGCGGCGACCACCCTCGGGGCGCTGTTCCTCGTCACGGCGCTCAGCTGGCCGCAGCTGATCGCGGCCCTCTCGAGCGCGCTCACCTGGATCCTCGGCCTGTCGGTGCTGTTCGAATTGATCGTCGCCCTGTTCGTGCGAGCGCCCGTGCTCCCGTTCTGGACCGACTACAGCGGCCAGGCCGTGCCGAAGGCCTTCTACTGGTCGCAGGGCGCGCTGTTCACGGGCGACCCCATCCAGGGCATCCTGGGCAACCGCAACCTGCTCGCCTTCGTGGCGCTGCTCGCGCTCATCACGGTGGGGGTGCAGCTCGCCCAGGGCCTCCGGCGGCGGAACCCCGCCATCGCCTGGCTCGTCGTCGCCGTGCTGGTGCTGGCGCTCACGAGATCCGCCACCGCCATCGGTGCTCTCGTCGTCACCACCGTGGTGCTCGGTGCGCTGCTGCTCGCCCGTCGTGTCGGACCGGGCAGGCGATGCCAC
>BADC01000194.1 GCA_000333435.1 Corynebacterium-like bacterium B27
CCGCCGTGCCCGCCGTTGCCGCCATCAGGGCCGGCGAGCGGCTTGAACTTCTCGCGGCGCACCGACACGCATCCGTTGCCGCCGTGGCCCGCCTTCAGATGGAGGGTGACGTGGTCGACGAAAGTCACCATTCCGGTTCCCTCATGTCTTTCTGCTGGGCGGTGCTCATTGCTGGGGGGAAAAAGCGACGGGCGGGCCGAAGCCCGCCCGTCTGGGTCTTGCCTGCCGCGAGTTCTACTCGGCGGCTGCGACGATGTTGACGACCTTGCGGCCACCCTTCGTGCCGAACTCGACCGAGCCGGCCGACAGGGCGAACAGCGTGTCGTCGCCACCACGGCCGACGTTCACCCCGGGGTGGAAGTGGGTGCCGCGCTGGCGGACGATGATCTCGCCCGCGCCGACGACCTGGCCACCGAAGCGCTTCACGCCGAGACGCTGGGCGTTGGAGTCACGACCGTTGCGAGTGGAACTCGCACCCTTTTTGTGTGCCATCTGTCTGCGATCCTTACTTGATTCCGGTGACCTTGACGCGGGTGAGCTCCTGGCGGTGGCCCTGGCGCTTCTTGTACCCGGTCTTGTTCTTGAACTTCTGGATGACGATCTTCGGGCCGCGGAGGTCTTCGAGAACCTCGGCGGTGACCTTCACCTTGGCCAGCGACGAGGCGTCGGAGGTGATGGTGTCGCCGTCGACGAGAAGCACGGCGGCGAGCTGGATGTTGCCGTCTTTGTCAGCCTTGATGCGGTCGAGGGTGACGATCGAGCCGACCTCGACCTTTTCCTGCCGACCACCGGCGCGCACAACTGCGTAAACCAATTTGGGTACCTAACTCTTCTTGGGGTCTTTCTCAAGCGCGATCTGCGGCGCGGGGAAGTCATGGCGTTCAGAAGAGCAAAGCTCTACGCACACCAGCGGTCAAGCTTACATGATGCGGAAATTTCGATCAAACCGATCGGGATGCGATACTCGGCTCGTGACGGTGTTGATCGATCGCCCCATGTGGCCGGCCCACGGACGCATCTGGGGGCACCTCGTGAGCGACGAGTCCCTCGCCGAATTGCACGCCTTCGCCGAACGCGCGGGACTCCCGTCGCGCAGCTTCGACCTCGATCATTACGACGTGCCGGCCGAGCGCTACGACGAGCTCGTGGCCGCCGGCGCCCTCCCCGTCTCGTACCGCGACTTGGTGGTGCGCCTGCGCGACTCGGGTCTGCGCATCCGGGGCAAGGATCGCCCCGGCCACTGACCCTCTCCACGAGCCGTCGATTTTGGCCCTAAACCTGCGGTTTTAGGGCCAAAATCGACGGGTCGCGAGGAGGTCAGGGCGCGGGGTCGACGGGAGCCGAGACGGCGGCCGTGGAGACCCGGCGGCTGCGCGAGCGGCCCTGGCCGGGCTGCTTGGGCTCCGGGAGGGCGTCGAGCACGGAGTCGAGCAGCTCGGTGGCGTTCTGCGGGGCGACCCGCGGCGGGCGGGCAGCCTTCTCGAGCGGGATGTCGAGGATGGCGAGCGCCGGCTCGGCCTCGCCGGCGGGCGGCGCCGGCGGCTCGGTCGGGACGTCGAATGCGGTGGCGTCGGCGTTCGCCGCCGGCGACTGCTCGGCCGGCGCGCCCTCGGCAGGAGCGGTCGCAGCAGGAGCGCCGGATGCCCCGGCCGCCTCCTCACCACTCTCCGGCTTGCTGTGGCGTGCCTTGCGACGCCGCGACGACGAGCTGGCGGCGCGGGCGGTGTCGGGCGCGGCGGCACCGGATGTGCGCACTCCCGGCTGGGCGTCTCCCGGCTGTGCCTCGTCGGCTGCCGGGCCGCCCACGGATGGCTGATCCGACGTCGCGGCCGGAGCCGCCTCGCCGATCGTGGTCGGTGCTTCTGTGACAGGTGCTGCCGCGGCCTGCGCAGCGGGAGCCGAATCGGCATCCTTCTCGGCGGGCTTGTCGTGGGCGTGCGCCGCAGCGATGGTGGAAGCCGCGATCTGCGCCAGGGCGTTCTTCGCGTCGGCGGTGATGGCGTGCGTACCACCGTTGCCGTTGCCCGACCCGTTCGACGACCCGTTCGACGGACCGCTGGCCCCGCCACCGTTTCCGCCGTTGCCGCCTCGGCCACGCCGGCTGCCGCCCGCGGGCTGCTGCTGGCCGCCGCTGCTGCGGTGCTTCACCACGGGGTCGTGGTGGATGATGATGCCGCGGCCCGCGCAGACCTCGCACGGCTCGCTGAACGACTCGATGAGTCCGAGGCCGAGCTTCTTGCGGGTCATCTGCACGAGGCCGAGCGAGGTGACCTCGGCCACCTGGTGCTTCGTGCGGTCACGCGAGAGGCACTCGATGAGCCGCCTGAGCACCAGGTCGCGGTTGCTCTCCAGCACCATGTCGATGAAGTCGACCACGATGATGCCGCCGATGTCGCGCAGGCGCAGCTGCCGCACGATCTCCTCGGCCGCCTCGAGGTTGTTCTTCGTGACGGTCTCCTCGAGGTTGCCGCCGGAGCCGACGAACTTGCC
>BADC01000193.1 GCA_000333435.1 Corynebacterium-like bacterium B27
CGACTTCGTGATGGCCGAGGGCTACTCGCACGAGAACTCGAGCGCCGGGTTCTGGCCGGGCGGCGGGGCCGAAGGCGCCTTCTACTCGTACGCCTACCCGGCCCCCGAGGGCTACGCGGATGCGCCGGTGCCGGCGGGCGCGTTCTACAGTTCCGAACTGGGCGAGTTCCTGCTGCCCTACGAGACCGTGCGAACCGCCGCCGACCCCGACGCCCTGGTTGCCGAGTTCCTGCGCGCCACCCATCGCGCCGCCGCCACGCTCGGCGCGTGGCCGGGAGCTACCCCAGGTGGCCCTGCAGCGTTGTGAACACGGCGTCGGACACCGTGTTGACGCCGCCGAGAACGACGATGCGGTTCGGCTTCAGGCGGTCGATCTCGGCGAGCACCGACGCGGGCACCGAGTTCTTCGACACGAGCAGCACCGGCCCGTGGCCCGCGATGGCTCCGGCGGCACCCGAGAGAGCGTCGGGGAAGACCTCGCCTGACGCGATGTAGACCGCGTGCGTGTCGGCCGGAAGGAAGACGTCGGCCGACGCCTTCGCTGACACCTCGAAGCGGTCGGCACCCGACACCCGGCTCGTCACCGCGGTGTGCTGCAGTGTGTCGATGACGGAGTCGGCGACGGTGTTGGGGCCGCCCAGGACCACGATCTTCCCCGGCTTGAGCCGTGCGAGCTCGGTCGCCACCACAGCCGGGATGGCGTTCTTCTGCACGAGGAGCACCGGCCCGCCCCGTTTTCCTGCGGCCGGTGACCCGGAGAGCGCGTCGGAGAAGACCTCGCCGGAGGCGATGTAGGCGACCGGGCGGTTCTCGCCGAAGGTATCGCGCGAGATTGCGGCCGAGACCTCGAAGCGGTCCGCGCCATCAATACGCGAAGTCTCACCCGATTGCGCATAGCGCTTCGCGACGGCCTCAACCCCGGCGCTGACCGAGTTGAGACCGCCAAGAACCACGATCTTCTGAGGCATCAGCCGTAACAGCTCTGCCGCTACGGCCGGGGCGATGGCATCGCGACTCACGAGCAGCACGGGCGCTCCGTTCGCTCCCGCCGCCGCCGAGGCCGAAAGCGCATCGG
>BADC01000192.1 GCA_000333435.1 Corynebacterium-like bacterium B27
TATTTGTTCCGTGGCCGAAACCGGCGCGGCGCGGGTTCGTGCGCGCATCACCGCTCGGCCTGCACCTGAAAATCGCGTTACGACTATTTGAACCGCACGCTCCTGAGGCACCCGGCCGACTACGGATGCTGGCATGCTCCTGAGAGGAGAAAGGGGTCGCCCGTGACCGGAGAAGAACCAGCTGGCGTCGTCGTCGTGACCGGCGGCGCGAGTGGTATCGGGCGGGCGACCGCGCGTCGCTTCGCCGCCGATGGCTATGCCGTCGCCGTACTCGATCGCGTCGAGGCGAGCCTCGACGCGGACCGCACCGAAGGAGTCACGGCTTTCGTCTGCGACGTCAGCGACCGCTCGTCGGTGGAGGCCGTCGTCGACCGCATCGTCGCGACCCTGGGCACGCCCACCGTGCTGGTGAACTCCGCGGGCATCTACCGTCCCGCCCCGGCTCTTGAGATCACCGACGCCGACTTCGACGAATTGTTCGCCGTCAACGTACGAGGCACGTTCCTCACCTGTCAGGTGGTCGCCCGAGTCATGGCCGAGAACGGTGGAGGAGCGATCGTCAACGTCTCCTCCGTCGCCGCAAGCGAGTCGACGCCCGAGAACGTGGCGTACAGCGCCACGAAGGGTGCCGTGTCGTCTCTCACGCGGGGACTGGCCGTGTCGCTCGCACCGCACGGCATCCGGGTGAACGCGGTGGCTCCCGGGCCGATCGCCACCCCGATGGGTCGCGCAGCGACCAACGACCCGGAGTACGAGAGGCGGATGCTCGGACGGGTCCTCGCCCGGCGGTTCGCAACCCCCGACGACGTCGCGGTTGCCATCCGGTTCCTCGCCGACGCCGAAGCGTCGTACATCACCGGCCACGTGCTGCCCGTCGACGGCGGAATCCTGGCGAACCGATGAGCGCCGACACGTCGCCCGGCGCTGCCATCCGCCGCACGAACCCCGACACGATCGCACCGCCGATCGGCAAGTACAGCCACCTCTCGGAGGTGCCCGCGAACAGCCGCCTCGTCTTCATCGCGGGTCAGGTCGGCAAGAATCCCGCGGGAGAGCTCGCTTCCGACAGCTACGGGCAGACGCGCGAGACGCTGAAGAACGTCGCGGCGCTCCTCGCTTCCCTCGATGCGGGCCCCGCCCAGATCGTACGCCTGCTCACCTTCGTGAACGGCGCCGAGAACCTGCCCGGTTTCTATGCGGCGCGCGACGAGGTGTTCGCCGAGTGGTTCCCCGACGGCGTCTACCCGGGCCACTCGCTCGCGGTCGTGGCGGGCCTGGCGGATCCTCGGCTCACCATCGAGCTGGAGGGCTGGGCGGCAATCCCGTGCTGACGGCCACCGTGCCCGCCGAGCCCTTGTCGCAGGACGGCTTTCGCGGTCTGTTCCCGGCGCTGCGGGAGTGGGCCTGGTTCGACACCCCCGGCTCGCCACCACTGGCTGATCCGGTCGCCGACGAGCTGGCGGAGGCGATAGAGCAATGGCGCGCCGGTGGCTTCGAATGGCGGGTATGGGATGCCGCGGTGGAGGAGTCGCGCGAGCTCTTCGCCGAGCTGGCCCGTGTCGCCCCCGAGCGGGTGGCCGCGTTGGCCTCGGTGGCGGAGGCGGCGGCCACGGTCGCGGCCTCCCTCCCGCCCGGCTCGATCGTCGTCTCCGACGAGGAGTACCGGAGCGTGCTCTACCCCTTCCTCGCGCTCGACCCACGCCGGAATCCCGTCATCAGGGTGCGGAGCGCCGACGGCGTGGTGCGCGCATCCGATCTGACCGCCGCCTTGCGCCCCGACACGGTGCTGGTCGCCGTGAGCGATACCTTGACCTCCACCGGGGCGCGGGTCGACTGGGGCGAACTCACGGCGGCGGCCCACGCCGTGGGAGCGGAGATCTTCGCCGATCTCACGCAGTCGTTCGGCGTGCTGCGCTACGACCTCGAGGCGACGCCCATCGACTACGTCGCGGTGCACGGCTACAAATGGCTGCTCTGCCCCCGTGGCGCTGCCTGGCTGGTGACCCGGGCCGGCCGCGACCTCTCGCCGCTGCTGCCGAGCTGGAAGTCGACCGCCCCGCCGTTCGGCTACTTCGGCGGCGAGTTCGACCTCCCCCACGATGCCTCGCGGCTCGACACCTCGCCGGCGTGGCTGTCCTGGCTCGGTAGCGTGCCGGCACTGCGCACGATGCTCCGGTTGCCGGCGGCCGACGTGGAGGCGCACTGTCTGGCGCTCGCGCGTCGCTTCGCGGCGGGCGCCGAGGCGCAGGGGCTCCGTCCGCTGCTTCCGGCGCAGGAGTCGCACATCGTCGTGGTGGAGGTGGACCAGGGACCGGCCCTGGCTCGGCGCCTCGCCGCCCAGCACATCAAGGTCACGGCGCTCGGCAACCGCCTGCGCGCCGGCATGCACTACTTCGTCACGGAGGCCGACGTCGACCGCGCCCTCGCGGCGATCCCGCCCGGCCGGTAGGTTCTCGCCCGCAGCGGGAGGAAGTCCGTACTGTCGAGGTTCAACATGACCGATCGGCCGGTGTTCACTCTCGCAACCCCGGAGGCCTTCGCGACGTTCGCGCGCTTCCTGGCCGGCTAGCTCCCGCGGCGCGCGCGGGCGGCGAACGCGTCGAGCGCCTCGAGGACGTCCGGGGCGGCCCAGCGGCGCTTACGCAGCCCGCCGCCGGCCTGCTGGAGCACTCCCGCGTCGACGAGGCGATCGATGCTCGCCTGTGCGGCGACCGACGTCACACCGAGCTCGGTGGCGGCCACTCCGCTGGTGATCACGGGTTGGCGCAACAACAGGGTCATCAGCGGGTACACCGAGGAGTCGGAGCGGACCGTGACGCGCGTCTCCCAGCAGGCACGCGCATCCTGAAGCGCACCGACGAGCATGCGGCCGTTGCGCACCGCCGCGAACGACGCCTCGGCGAAGGCTTCGACGATCGGGCGCAGGTCGCCCTGCCGGTATGCGGTCAGCGCACTGAAGTAGGCGGGCAGGTCACACAACAGGCCTGCCGACACCGGCACGGTGACGTTGCGGGTCATGCGACCTGCTCGGAGCATTCCCTGCACCAGGGCGCGACCGGTGCGGCCGTTGCCGTCGGGGAAGGGGTGGATGGTCTCGAACTGCGCGTGTGCGATGGCGGTCTGCACGAGCACGGGCACGTCGGTGCGTCGAGAAGGTCGCCGCCACCACCGCCGCCGCGGCGCCGCCCGCGCGCAAGCCCTCGGGCCGGCGGGCGGCCGCGACCGCACCGGCCGAGGCGGCGGAAACGGCCGAGGCCGCAGAACCGGCCGCGCCGATGC